>JBDKLA010000108.1:0-10579 GCA_039795835.1 Actinomycetota bacterium
AGGTCTTGGATTAGGTCTCGAACGCCTGGCGTAATTTCGGTAATTTCTTGGCACTCCGTGCGAAGTACCGGATCTCCGTAGAGACGAATTTCGCGGACAGCCACTAGATCGGGTTGTTTAGTCCGTCTACCACCAGCGCTGCGAGTTCGCGAGCGGCCTCACGAGTGTGACGGTGAAGCTGGTTGAACTTGATTACCGAGCCGGCAGCCAAAGCAGGGTCGTAAGGAATACGCACAACATCGCGAACGCGAGTCTTGAAGTGCTGTTCAATCTCGTCAATTTTGACCAAGTTGGTTGCCTGGGTTGCGGTGTTGAGGGCAACGATACTGTTGCGCACTAGGTCGCCGTAACCGTTGGCCTCGAGCCAGGTTAGAGTTTCCGATGCTAGGCGGGCTTCGTCAACCGAACCACCAGATACGATCACCAAGCCGCTGGCACGCTGCAGAGTTGGGCGCATAACCGAATGGACGATACCGGTACCGCAGTCGGTCAAAACGATCGAGTAGTAACGCGCAGCCATGTCGGCAACCACGTTGTAGTCACCTTCGTCGAACGCTTCCGAAAGCATTGGGTCTGAGTCTGAAGCCAGGACGTCGAGGCGAGTGGTGTCGCGCGAGACCATGGTCGAAAACTCGGTGAAACCATCGATAGCGGCGGCACGGTTTACAACGTCTCGCACGGTGAAGCGCGTCGACTTGCTAACGCGCTCAGCTAGGGTTCCGCGGTCTGGGTTCGCATCGATGGCGATAACGCGGTCTTCGCGAGACAGCGAAAGTGCCATTCCGAGCAAAGTGGTAACCGTGGTCTTTCCAACTCCACCCTTGCGGGTTAGAACTGGAACAAACTTCGCACCGCCTTCGAATGCGGCACCAATACGAGCATCTAGCGCCTTGCGCTCACGAACCTTACGTGAATCTCCAAGGTTGATGGTCTTGAGGGATGCGTAATAGAGGAACTTGCGCATGCCACCCTCAGGGGCCTGACGGTTGCGAGGGCTGACATCGATCAGACGGTCTGCGGTAAGCATTGCCGCAGGCTCAGGCTGATCAAAAACATCTCCGCGAAGCTGGTCGCGGCGGGTGTAGTTGGTGCGGCGGGTGATTGGACCGGTGTCGGTGCTTGGTTCGCGAGTTACCGAAGTCTCTGGAACGATTTCGATGGCCGCGGTGCTGGGTGCGAGTTCAACGCTGGCTACGTCTACAGCAGCCTCTGCCAAAGAGTGATTCTTCTCTTCCTCGGCAGCTTTGTTTTTCCTACGCTCGCCAAAAGCCACAAGCACTCCAATCTAAAAAACCTAGAGGTCAGTCTACCTTTTGGGCGAGACTTATTCGCTTTCAACCACAAGAATCAGGTCGCCAGCTTCAACGGCCTGGGTCTTCGGGATGGCAATTCGGCGAACTACGCCGGCAACGCTCGAGGTAATGGTCGCTTCCATCTTCATCGCTTCGATGATTGCAACCGGTTGACCTACTTCAACCCTGGCTCCCTCGACGGTGGTTACGGTAACCGCACCGGAGAACGGAGCAGCCACGTGTCCGAGGTTGGAGGCATCGGCCTTTTCCGCCTGCGGGATGTCTACCGCAATCTTTTTGTCACGAACATCGATTGGGCGAAGTTGGCCGTTGAGGGTTGCCATAACGGTGCGGTTACCGCGTGCATCAGGCGAACCAATTGCCTCGAGACCAACAAACAGCTGGACTCCCTTAGCGATTTCTACAACGTGTTCCTGACCCTGTTCCAAACCGTAGAGGTAATCAACGGTGTCTACCTGATCCAGGTTTCCGTAGGCGGCACGGCTGGCAAGGAATTCCTTGGTGGGGGCTGGGAAAAGCAGACGGTTGAGCGCCGAACGGCGATCTGCCGAACTGGCTCCCTTGAGAATTGCCAAATCTTCGTCGCTGACCGGGGTGATTCCAAACTTTAGATTCTTTCCAGCCAAGACCTTGGTGCGGAATGGTTCCGGCCAGCCACCCGGTAGATCACCTAGTTCACCAGCCATGAATCCGACAACCGAATCCGGAACGTCGTAGTTTTGAGGGTTCTCGGCAAAGTCCTTTGGATCTGCATTGACGGCAACTAGGTGAAGCGCAAGGTCGCCAACAACCTTCGACGACGGAGTTACCTTCGTTGGGCGTCCAAGAATTTCATTGGCGGCAGCGTACATGTCTTCTACACGCTCAAACTGGTCGCCCAGACCGAGTGCGATCGCCTGCTGGCGAAGGTTTGAAAGCTGACCACCTGGAATTTCGTGCTTGTAGACACGGCCGGTTGGGCCTGGTAGTCCGGATTCAAACGGAGCGTAGACGCGACGAACCGCTTCCCAGTAAGGCTCTAGTGCGGTGATGGCATCGAGCGAAATTCCGCTGTCGCGCTCGGTGTTGGCCAGAGCTGCGATAAGCGCGGATGCAGAAGGCTGGCTCGTAGTGCCGGCCATCGGTGCTGATGCCACATCCACGGCGTCCACGCCAGCTTCAATGGCCGCCATCAGCGTCGCTAGCTGACCACCAGCGGTGTCGTGGGTGTGCAGGTGGACTGGAAGGTCAAAGCGCTCACGAAGGGCTGTGACGAGCTTGTGAGCGGCCGCAGGACGCAAGAGTCCGGCCATATCCTTGATTGCGAGGATGTGCGCTCCGGCAGCCACGATTTCATCTGCCAAACCGAGATAGTAATCCAGCGTGTAAAGGTCTTCGGCAGGGTTGAGCAGGTCGCCCGAGTAGCAGAGTGCCACTTCGGCCACGGCAGTGCCGGTTGCAATCACGGCTTCGATTGCCGGCTTCATCTGCTCAACGTCGTTCAATGCGTCGAAGATGCGGAAGATGTCGACACCGCTGGCTGCAGCCTCGGCCACGAATGCCTGGGTCACCTCGGTTGGGTACGGGGTGTAACCAACGGTGTTGCGGCCACGAAGCAGCATCTGAATACAGATGTTTGGCATCGCCGCGCGAAGAGCGGTTAGTCGCTGCCAAGGATCTTCACCCAAAAAGCGAAGCGCCACGTCGTAGGTTGCTCCACCCCAGGCTTCGACCGAAAAGAGTTCCGGAGTGATGCGAGCAACATAGGGCGCAACCTGAACTAGGTCACGGCCGCGGACACGAGTTGCCAGAAGCGACTGGTGAGCATCGCGGAAGGTCGTCTCGGTAACCGCCACCTGTTTCTGAGTGCGCAGAGCCTTGGCAAAGCCGGCTGGACCGAGCTGCTCCAGTTGCTGGCGCGAACCAGGTTTTGGAGCAACATTTAGATCGATCTTTGGCAGTTTCAGAGCTGGAGAGGTACGGCCGCTTCTAGGGCCATATGGCTGGTTTACTGTCACATCAGCAAGCCAGGTCAGAATCTTGGTTCCACGGTCCTGTGAAGGGTGCTGGGTGAATAGCTCAGGACGCTCGTCGATGAACGATGTCGAAAGGTCGCCACTGGCGAAGGTTGGGTCGGCAAGGACCGCCTGCATGAACGAAATATTGGTGGAAACACCGCGGATACGGAATTCCGCGAGCGCACGTTCTGCTCGTACTACCGCTGAGTGGAAGTCTCGTCCACGGGCAATAAGTTTCACGAGTAGCGAGTCAAAGTGTGGGCTTACTTCGCTACCTGCAGAAATGGTTCCGCCATCTAGACGAATACCCGCTCCACCAGGGGATCGGTAGGTGGTGATTTTGCCCGAGTCCGGCTTGAAGCCAAGCGCTGGGTTTTCGGTGGTGATTCGGCACTGCAGCGCGAAACCGTGCATGGTGATCTTGTCTTGGGTGAGACCTAGATCGCTGAGGCTCTCCCCCGCGGCAATACGCATCTGCGACTGCACCAGGTCGATGTCGGTGATTTCTTCGGTAACCGTGTGCTCTACCTGAATGCGCGGGTTCATCTCGATGAACACGTGCTTTCCGGCGTTGTCGCCAACGGTATCGATTAGGAACTCAACGGTTCCTGCGTTGCGGTAACCGATCTTGCTGGCAAAGGCCACGGCGTCTCGGTAAAGCTGCTCTCTGAGTTCTTGAGTGATGTGCGGTGCCGGGGCGATTTCCACAACCTTCTGGTTGCGTCGCTGGATTGAGCAGTCGCGTTCGAATAGGTGAACCACGTTTCCGTGCTCATCGGCAAGAATCTGAACTTCGATGTGACGAGGACGCAGTACAGCCTGCTCTAGGAACACGCGAGGGTCGCCAAAGGCGCTCTCGGCCTCACGGCTGGCTTCGGCAAGTGCGCCAGGTAGGTCTTCGCGCTTCTCCACGCGACGCATGCCACGGCCACCACCACCGGCTACCGCCTTTACGAAGATTGGGAAACCAATGCTTTCCGCCTCTTTTACCAGGACATCAACATCGGCCGACTGAATCGAAGACTTCAGAACTGGAACACCGGCGGCAATTGCAGCCTCCTTGGCGTTCACCTTGTTTCCGGCCATTTCGAGGATGTCTGAGGTTGGACCGATGAACTTGATGCCGTTTTCCGCGGCTGCCTGAGCTAGTTCAGGGTTTTCGGACAGAAAACCGTAGCCGGGGTAGATTGCGTCTGCGCCGGATTCCTTGGCAACGCGGATGATTTCAGAAACGTTTAGGTAGGCGCGAACCGGGTGGCCTTCGGAACCGATCTGGTAGGCCTCGTCTGCCTTCAAACGGTGACTCGAGTTGCGGTCTTCGTAAGGGAATACGGCTACCGTGCGGGCGCCCAGTTCATAAGCTGCGCGGAAGGCGCGAATCGCGATTTCTCCTCGGTTGGCCACCAGGATTTTTTTGAACATTGCTACCTCGAGAGTGCGTTTGAGCGAACAACGGGTTTTAGACGCCTTGAATAAGAGAGTAACCTATTAGGCGTGCATGTTCTAAGCGTTAGCTCCCTCAAAGGGGGCGTAGGAAAGACCACGGTAGCCCTTGGTTTGGCCTCCGCTGCGTTCTCTCAAGGACTACGCACTTTGGTGGTAGATCTTGATCCACAGTGTGATGCCACCACAGGTTTAGGCGCCATCGGAGAGTTCAGCGAAACCGTTGCCGATGTTCTACAAACTCCCCGGCACTCCGTTGTGCATAGAGCAATCGTATCTAGTACTTGGACCAAACTGCACCCCGGAACCATCGATGTCATGGTCGGCAGCCCAAAAACCCAGGCTCTGGACTCCCCGACTCCGACAATTCAGGAAATTTGGCGTCTCGAAGCGGCCCTGGCGAAGGTTGAACGCGAATATGACTTGGTCATCATCGACACTCCTCCTTCGATTAACGGTCTAACCAGAACGGCTTGGGTTGCCAGCGACCGCGTGCTCATCGTGTCGGAGCCGTCGCTGTTCTCAGTTGTTGCTGCCGATCGCACCACTAGCGCACTTGATGAGCTTCGCAAGGGTTTGACCCCGCGCCTTGAGACGCTCGGAATCCTGATCAACCGTTTCCGCCCGCAGTCCACCGAAGGTGACTTCCGCGTCGGAGAACTTCGTGAAAAATACGGTAACCGCATTCTTCCATTTGTGATTGAAGAGCGCACCGTTTTACAGTCGGCTCAGGGAGCCGGCCGTCCAATCCACTCTTGGCCTGGCGAATCGGCACACGAAATCGCCAGAGAGTTCGATTTGGTGCTGGAATACGTGCAGCAGTCGCTCGGGCAAAAATCAACGTCTCGCCTGAACCGAGCTAATCGCAGGGTGCTTCGCCTGAACCGCGTGATGCGCGGGCAGACTCTCGACGAGGTCTTGAAGTTAGAGGCAAGCGAAAACACTGAAGCACCCGAGAATTCGGTTGAAGACATTCTTGGTCTTGAGAAAGACGAAAACTAGATAGCTTTACGCTGACGACGAGCCGACAGTTCGTCGATTTCATCTAGCGAAGCTGGCGAAATGGTGAGCAGTGTGGCTTCAACTTCCTGAAGCACACGACCGACGGCAATTCCGAATACACCCTGGCCGCGACCGAGAAGGTCGATGACCTCATCGTCGCTGTTGCAGAGGTAAACCTTTGCTCCGTCTGACATGAGGGTGGTTCTGGCTAGATCGTTGATGCCCGAGTCTCGCAGCTGGTTGATCGCGATACGGATCTGCTGTAGCGATACACCGGTGTCCAGCAGGCGCTTGACCAACTTCAAAACAAGAATGTCGCGGAATGCGTAGAGGCGCTGAGTTCCCGAACCAGATGCGCCGCGAACCGATGGCTGCACCAAAGCGGTGCGGTCCCAGTAGTCAAGCTGACGGTAGCTAATTCCGGCTGCGGTTGCCGACGAGGTACCGCTGTAGCCGATGTTCGGGTCGTTGTTTGGAAGTCCGTCGGTGAAAAGCATGTTTGCCGACGCGTCGTCAAATTCAAAACTGCCTTGATCGGTCATGACTTTCCTCCTTCACCTTCAACCTTAGGTTTAATTCTGGTGCCCTAATTGGCAACTGCAAGGTTAATTAATATCCTCGGCGTGTCGCGCAGAGAATTAGGAGTCGATTTTGCCGATGACCGAGCGCACGATTTCGGCTCGGATCGAAGCAAACTGGTTTTCGATTTCCTCGGCAAAGTGGGCAGCACGCGAACGCGAGCCGGTTTCGTTCTTAGCGAGAATCGGAGCCACAACGCCCTCGATGATGCCGATCTCGCGGTCGGCGGCGGCCTTCAAACCGCGTAGGTGACGAGGCGCAATGCCGAAACGCTGAAGCTGAACTACGGCACGAGCGATGTTTACATCCGCAATCGAGAAGGGTTCCTGAGCCAGGAGGCCCACCTCTTGGGCGTCGGCAATTAGCGCTGGAGTGATTGCCGATTCGGCAATCAACTCAAGCTCGGTGAACTTCTTACCCTGCTTGACTCGAAGGCTCTTAGGCTCTGCTGAACTTGGAAGCTTTGGCGACTTACCGGCATCCAGGTCGTCCAGGTACTGACGAATGACCTTTAGCGGGAGGTACTGATCTCGCTGAAGTTCAAGGATGATGCGAAGACGATCGATGTCGCTCTCGGTGAACTTGCGATAGCCGGCATCGGTTCGCTGCGGGGTAACTAGACCCTGATCCTCAAGGAAGCGAAGCTTAGAGGGAGAAAGTTCCGGGAAATCGAGTTCGAGAATGTTTAGCACTCGACCGATAGTGAAAAGTTTTGAAGACCTCGCGGTAGCAAGCGAGGTGGGACGTGCCACCATGCTTACGCTCGCCCGGAGCTAGCCGAGTAGAAAGTTAGCTTGAACTTTCCAACCTGAACTTCGTCGCCGTCAGAAAGTCTGGCCGAATCGACGCGAGCGCCATTTAGGTAGGTGCCGTTTAGCGAAGCGAGATCAGTGACGGTGAACCCGTTGGCATCGCGACGGAATTCTGCGTGCTTTCTGGAAACGGTCACGTCGTCCAAGAAGATTTCAGCATTCGGGTGGCGACCCGCGGTAGTGACATCGATGTCGAGCAGGAACCGAGAACCGTCGCTCGGACCACGCTTCACAATCAGCAGAGCAGAGCCACTTGGCAGAGCTGCAACGGCAGCCAACTCCTCTTCGTCGAGACCCTCTTTCGGGTCTTCGATAAGGTCTTCGGCGAAACGCTGGGTAGAGGTAACGTCCTCTGAATTTGCGTTGTCGAAGTTGGAAGAGTCGCTCATGATTTATCTAATTTAGCGTTAAATTTAGGCTCGGTTTTCACGAGGTGTAAAACTTGTTTCAGATAGATAAAACCGGCGTACCAGTAGAGGCCAACGCCCCACAGCGCGAAGCCCCAGGCGATTGGCAAAATAACAAACTGAGCCTGCACCCACCAGTCGGCAAGCAGGAGAAGCGGAAAAGCGTAGAGCAGCGCAAACGTTCCAGCCTTACCGAAAAAGTGAACCGGCAGCGGGCCGTAGTTACGACTGGCCAAAACCGGAATCGTGAACGCTAGGACGACATCTCTGGCAATAACCACGACGGGTAACCATGCTGGAATACTTCCGGTGACGGCTAGCCCGACCAAGGTTGCAAAAATGTAGAGGCGATCGGCGGCTGGGTCTAGCAACGCTCCGATTCGAGTGACCTGATTCAGCTTTCTGGCCAGGTAACCATCCAGCCAGTCGGTGATCGAGGCAACCACCAACACTAAAAATGCCACGATCGGTTGGTTGGTAATGATCAAATACAGAAATACTGGAACTAGAGCCAGACGGAGCAGGCTGAGCAGGTTTGGCAGAGTTCGAAGCTGAGCCCAAATCGACATCTCAGACAACACCACCACCAACCTTTCTTCGTCGGACTGACAGGATTTGAACCTGCGACCCCTTGTCCCCCAGACAAGTGCGCTACCAAGCTGCGCTACAGCCCGTAGCAAACGCTAAGTGCGCTTGCGCTTCTCTCGAACTCGCATACCGATTTCGATTGGCGACCCTTCGAAGCCGTAGGTTTCGCGAAGTCGACGCTGAATAAATCGGCGATAGCCTTCGTCCAAGAATCCGGTCGTGAAGAGCACAAATTTCGGAGGGCGAATCGCTGCCTGAGTTGCGAAAAGAATTCGAGGCTGCTTTCCACCGCGAACCGGGTGAGGGAATTCCATCGACAGTTCCTGAAGGAATGCGTTGAACTTTCCGGTCTGGATGCGAGTATCCCAAGAGTCGAGAGCAACCTCGAGAGCCGGAACCAACTTCTCGATGTGGCGACCGGTTTTTGCGGAAATGTTCACACGTGGAGCCCAGGCTACGTGAGCCAACTGGGTCTCAATCTCACGCTCTAGGTAGCGGCGACGATCGTCGTCTAGTTCGTCCCACTTGTTGAAAGCCAGGACGAGCGCACGACCGGATTCCAAAGCCATGTCGACAATACGAATGTCGGCTTCGGAAATCGGCTGCGTGACGTCGAAGAGCACAACTGCCACTTCGGCACGCTCTAGGGCGGCTTGGGTGCGTAGCGATGCGTAGAAGTCGGCGCCTTGAGCAAGGTGCTTCTTGCGTCGGATACCGGCGGTGTCAACAAATCGCCAAACCTTACCGGCGATGGTGACCTGCTCGTCGATTGGGTCGCGGGTGGTACCGGCAAGATCGTTTACCACTGCACGCTCGGAACCAACCGCCTTGTTTAGCAAGCTCGACTTTCCAACGTTAGGGCGACCAATTAGGGCCACGCGACGCGGTCCACCAACCTCGGCCTGAGCCACGGCGGAAACCTTCGGTAGCACCGCGAGCGCGGCTTCAAGCATGTCTGCGATACCGCGTCCGTGGAGTGCGGAAACCGGATACGGCTCACCGAGACCGAGCGACCAAAGCGCTGCAATCTCAGGCTCCTGGTAAGCATCGTCAATCTTGTTTCCGGCGAGAATCACCGGCTTGCCAGAAGCTCTCAGAAGCTTCACAACGCGTTCATCGGTGGAAGTTGCTCCAACGGTGGCATCAACCACGAAAAGGACCGCATCGGCTAATTCAATGGCGATTTCGGCCTGCTCGGCTACCGAGCGGTCGATACCCTTAGCGTTTGGCTCCCAACCACCGGTGTCGACCAGTGTGAAGCGGCGACCCAGCCATTCGGCCTTGTAGCTAACGCGGTCGCGAGTTACACCGGGCTTGTCTTCAACCACGGCCTCACGGCGACCGATAATGCGGTTGACTAGAGCCGACTTACCAACGTTCGGGCGACCGACGATGGCGAGCACCGGCAACGGTCCCGATTCCTCTTCGTCCAGTTCGCCATCGATCAGACCATTGATTACGTCGAGGTCTTCACTCTCCAGGTCGTACTCTTCAAGACCTGCCTTTAGGCTATTTGCGCGAAGTTCTGCCTCGGAGTCTGAAATTGAGTCCAGTTTCTCCAAGAACGCAGGATCGAGATCCTTATCGTATTCGTCGCTCATGGTTACAACTGCTCTCTAATAATCGCTAGGACCGCCTGAACGGTCTGCTCAAAGTCCAAATTTGTGGTGTCGACCAGGTCTACGCCTTCGGCCGGTTTCATGAAGTCAACTACCTTTGAGTCTGACTTATCTCGGTCGAGTACCTGTTGGCGCAAGGTGGCTAGGTCTTCTGGCGAAAGTTCTTTCGCTCTACGTTCCAAGCGTACTTCCTCACTGGCTGTAAGTAAAAGGCGAACTGGAGCATCCGGCGCAACCACGGTGGTGATGTCGCGACCCTCAACTACCACTCCAGGCAGTGGACTGTTGGCAACCAGGTCTCGAGTTAGCTGCTTCATGTAACGTCGAACCGCCTGAACCTGAGCAACCGCAGAAACGCTCGATGCCACCTCAGGTGAGCGAATGGCTTCGGTCACATCGGTGCCGTAGCTCTTAACCCAGTAATTGTCTGGATTGAGTGAAATCTCATAGTCAAAACCAGCGAAGGTCTCCGCGTCAATCGAGGGCACTTCGAGTTTTCCGTGTGCCACCGCCCAGGCAAGCGCTCGGTAAGCAGCTCCGGTGTCGAGGTAGCCAAAACCAAGCCGACGGGCAACTTCCTTGGACACACTGGACTTACCGGAACCGGCAGGGCCGTCTACCGCAATGATTACTCCCATCAAGCAAACCTCCAGCCTCGGGCACCGAGTTCATCCTGAAGTTTGCGAGCTGAAGACGGCACCACCGAAAGCTCCAGCATTCCGAGCTGGGCGCCTGGGTTGTGCTCGAGTTTCACGTCTTCGGCGTTGACGCCGATTTCGTTGATTTCGGTAAATAGTTTTGCGAGTTGACCCGGTCGGT
>JBDKLA010000109.1:0-6029 GCA_039795835.1 Actinomycetota bacterium
TAGATTCCAGCAGGACCGGCGCCAAAAATGGCTACTCTCAAAGACTTCATTTATCTAGTTTAAGTCACTTGAGCCTGGTGACCCGAGCGCTAACCCTTGAGGAAAGGTGCTTGCAGGGTTCTACCGAACTCGCGGAATCGGTAAACCACCAATGGAATCGCGATCGCGAAGTAAAGATAAGCGACCCAGATGCGAATGCTTGGATCCGGGAAAACTAAGGTGATTGCAAACAAACCGAATAGCGCAATAGCGTCGAGTCGACCGAGTCTAAGGCTGAGCAGGATTGCTGCACCAAAAACGGTTTGTGCGATGGTTAGGGTGAATTCCTCAATCTGCACCGCATCCATTGGAAGAGCACCGTGGCCGCCGCCGAGCGCGTAACCGATTGGCAGCGAACCGGCCAGGGCGGTCCACTGGTTGACCTTGCTCGATAGCAGGATTGCCAAACCGATAGCTGGCTTACCGCGAGCGGCAAACATTATGGCAACGATGAACTCTGGTGCCTCTGAAGCCAAAGGCGCCAACCACTGAACGAGCACGAATTCGCTGATGTGCAGCGCCTTACCGGCTTCAACGAGCGAGTGGGCGAACGGTTCTGCCACAACGATGATCACAAATGCGGCCAGCAACGCGGTAACCAGTAGGAAACCTCGGCGACCCCACTTTGGAAGTGCGCCAACTAGAGCAGGAATGCCTTCGAGCTCTGGCTCTTCCTTATCTTGGCTGGAAATGCGAATCAGGTAGAGAACAAAGAGGGTAACCAAAACGATTCCGGTGACGATGTCGAACTGGTGAGTGAGTGGAACGATGAGTGCGATTAGCGAAGCGACCACGAGGAAGGCAAGGTCAACGCGAGCTTCGCTCTCTAAGACCACACCGAATTTAGGAGCTGGCTCGTTTTTCTTTTTGGCGAACGAACGAAGCGCAAGGAACCCGAAAAGTGCCATGGCTGGCCAGCCGAGACCCAGAAGGAGTCGGTTAGCGCCGGTTAGGTTGGCCGAGGCGTACTGCGCCATGCTCGGGTCTTTACCAGCGGCAAACGCAAAGTAGAAGTCGACCACGTATTCCGGAAGGATTGCGATAACCGCGAGTAGCGCAATCGACAAACCACCGCGAAGATCAAGTTCGGCTGCCTCACTGATCCAACCGAGGACGAACGCGCCGGCCACAACTGCGCCGCCGAATGCCAACATTCCGACAACCGGCGAAATGGCCGCGTGGGTTAGCTGAAAGTAAAGACCAGGTGCGGTAATTCCAAAGCAGAGCAGGAAAGGCCAGAGAAGTCTTAGCCAGTAACTGGCACCGGATTTTGGAGTGAGGTGATTTGTCATACTTATGCGAGCCTACAGCCAGCACCGAGCATCTGAGCCAGGGCTTTTTCCGAGCTTTCGGCGGCCACACCGGCAACCAGGTCGGTGAGCACGTTTACATCTAGACCCGCGTGCTTGGCGTCTAGGGATGAAGCAAGGACACAGTAATCCGTAGCCAGACCTGCAACATCCACCTCGGTGATTTCGAGGTCTTTTAGAACATCCGCGATCGGCTTACCTTCGGGAGTTACTCCTTCAAAGATTGAGTAAGAAGGCTTTCCCATGCCCTTGATGATTTGCACGCCAATGAGCGAGGTATCTAAGTTTGGGTGATACTCGGCGCCGTGGGTTCCGCTCACGCAGTGAACCGGCCAGTTGTTTACGTAATCCGGGCTCTGACCTTCGGGCGCAAAGTGACCGCCGTTGTCGTTTCCGGCATCGTGCCAGTCGCGCGAGGCGATCACTACGTCGTAGGTGTTCGGGTTGCTCTTGAGCAGCTTGGTGATTCGTTCGGCAACCGCAGCGCCGCCCTCAACCGCCAGCGAACCGCCCTCACAGAAGTCGTTCTGAACGTCGATTATGAAAAGAGCCTTGGCCATCTTCCCTACTTGTTTGACAGCTGTGCGCCGCAGTTGTAAACCGCGGTGGTTACGGTGTCGAGCGCGGTTCTGGTCGCGGTGCTAGTCGCCGGACCTGATGCGAAGAAAGCAAAGGCGAGGCTCGAGCCATCCTTGGCATCCATGTAGCCAACTAGCGCGTAGGCGTGGAAGATGCTTCCGGTCTTGGCATAAACGTGACCTCGAGCTACCGCATTGTCGCCGGTGAAGCGACCCGCAAGCGTGCCAGTCTTGCCGGCGATTGGGAAGCCCTTCAGGATGTCGTGGAGGTTACCCTTATCAACGGCGGTGAGCTGAGCCATGATCTTGTTGAACAGTGCCGGGGTCACCACATCAAACTTGGACTCACCCGAGCCGTCCTTGATTACCACTCCGGTCCAGTCGAGGTTCATGCTGGCCAAAGCCTTCTGGTAGCCAGCCTGAATCGATTCGAGGTTTGATGGAAGACCCTGAGAAATCGCAACGTGTCTGGCCAGGTATTCAGCCAGGGTGTTGTCGCTCGCCGAAATCATGTACTTGATCAGGGTTGGCAGGGTGGCCGACTTCACTTCGGCAATCTTGGTGGCGCCCGAGGCGGCGAGACCGTTGGTGATGTCGGCGTTCGCGGCGATATCACCGAGAGCCTTCTTGAACTCGCGACCGGCGCGACCGATTGGGTCGGTGCTTCGAGGTGACTTAGCCAGTGCCGGGTTCTCACGGTCACCATCCACCATCAAACCGGTGATCTGGGGCTGGAAACCCTGAGTGCGCTCTGCCGTTGGCCAGCTGGAGTCCCATGTGGAACCGGTGATTAGCGACGAATCAAGCACCAGGTGGTTAATTGCGGTGATGTTGTTTGCCGAAGCCCAATCTTTCACTTGCTGAGCCAAGTCGCTCATCTTTGGTGCGTTCGCATAAACCGAAGACGAACCTCCGGTTCGACGCAAGGTTGGGTCTCCGCCACCCACCAGAGTCACGGTGTCTGGGTGGCTAGGCGAGTAAACCACCTTGGTGCTCATGCGGAACTGAGGACCGAGTGCCTGCATCGCTGCTGTGGCAGCGATGATCTTTACCGAGGACGCGGTAATAGAAGGAGTGTTTCCGCCGTTGTCGTAGAGAACTTGACCGTTGGTTAGGTTTACAACCTGACCGGTGAAGGTTCCGAGCTTAGGGTCGGAAGCCTGCTCCTTGATCGAGCAGGTACCCGAGTTGTCTGGGGTTGGTGTCTTGGTGGTGGTTGGAGTCTGAGTTGTGTTTGGAGTCTGAGTTGGGTTGGCAGTGCCGGCACTCGAGGTGATTCCCCAAATCGATAGGGCTAGAACTAGAACACCGCTCGAAGATCCAATCAGGACCTGCTTTAGATATTCAAACTTTGGCTTTTCGCTGCTCAAGGAGACTCCGTAACTTTGGCTAACCTAAGTTTACCCGTGCCAATTGCCGAGCCTAGACTTGAGGCATGAACGCACTGAAGAAAACCCTGGCCGCACTTTCCCTTATTCTTTTGAGCTTTGTCGGAGTTCCGGCAGCTTCAGCCCACACCGAGATTGACCACACGACTCCTGGCGCTGGAACTTCGGTTGAGGCCGGCACCCAGAGCGTTTCGGTAGTCTTCACCGACAAGATTCTGGACCTCGCCGACTCCAGCGAGATTGTGATCAGCGGCCCAGATGGTAGCGAAGTTCCAACCTCTTGTTTGGAAGTGAAAAACACTTCTCTAAACATCGAAGCTTTCCTAGGTAACGAAGGTGACTACAAGGTGACCTGGCGAACTGTTGCCGAGGACGGTCACGCCATCACCGGCGACTTTGGATTCTCGGTCACCGGAACCGCGGATAACGCCGACTTCGTCTCCTGCAAGGATGCAGCCTCGCAGTCTGGCACCCCGGTAGTCATCGCAACTCCAAAGGCCTATTCCGTTGAGACCAAAGAGGAAACGACAACCAGCGAGTCCGCGTTGTACTGGATTGGCGGGGTCGCCGTCCTAGCTGTTGCAGGGATTATGTTTTTTGTAGTTCGTCGCAAGCGCTCGAAGGCTAAAGCGTAGGCCCACAGAGGTAAAGCTTTTCGACCACCGCGTCGATGGCGTCCTTAGTTCCCCAACCGACCGTGCGTCCCTTGGCGGGATCGTTGCGGGCAAAAATCGCAAAGGCAATCGTGTGCGGAGTGTCGCCAACATTGGCAACCGGCGTGGTTATTAGCCCCGCCAAGCCGTAAAGACCTGAGATGTAGCCGGTCTTGGCCCGAATGCTTCCGCGAGGAATCACCAGTTCGTTGCGCTTGGTGGTCTTGTTGTAGGCGATGAAGCGCCCACCCAGGGTTCCGCCATCACCCGACGTTGCCATATAAGAAGGTAGCGAAGCGATTTCGCTGTTTGGGTCAGCCGCACTCTTGAGCAGAGCCACCAAAAGCTTCGCGGTAACCCGATTATTAGGCGCCAAACCAGAGGCATCCTTCATGATCAACTTCTTAGAACTGATGCCTAAGGTTCTGAAAAGGCTTCGACCCATGCCCTGAACCGAGGTGTAGTCGTTTTTGAGCCCAAGCACCAATTCGGTGTGACGCGCGATGACTTCGGTCTCGGTGTTGTCGGAAATCTTGAGCGCGTGCGTGATCCAGTTAGTGATCGGTTGAGAATCCTTGGACGTTAGCAATACGGCATTCGCCGGAGTCTTTCCCTTCACCACCAACACATTGTCGGCGAGTTTTTTCACCGGCTGATTATCGGCAGTGATCAGCCAGGTCTTAAAGTTCTGGCCGGCCTGCATGGTTGGGTCGGTGGAACGAACTCCGCTGTACTTCTTGTCGGTTAGATCCGGGTTTATTCTCGCGGCATCGATCATCAGGCCGGTGATTGGCGACATGTCACCGGTCGTCCTCGAATAGGCAAAGTGGTTGGGGTTCCAGGTCGGGCCCTTAAAGAAGGTGTCGTCGAGAACGATCTTGTTGATGACCGTTCCCTCAGGCAGCGCGGCAATCACCGCGGCAGCCAACTCACGCATTTTTGCTGGGTGCTGGTTAGGCACAAAGTAAGTGGTGTAGGACCCTTGCTTGACGCGAGTAAGGGTGTGGTCTCCCCCGCCGCGAAGGATAAGCGTTCCCGGTTCGGCAGGGTTGGTTAGCACGGAGGTGGTGGCAACATAGGGAGCCAGAGCGGCAACCTCGCGCGGCTTCACGATGAACTTGATGGCGGCCGCGGCGGTTATGGTCTTCATCACCGAGGCAGAAGGGGTTTGCTCACTCGATCTAACGTCGACCAACACCTTGTTGGTAGTTAGGTCAACCGCATAGGCGTAAAGCTTGCCAAGTTTCGGAGCCTTGAGCTCCTTGGAAATTGGGGTGCAGGTGTCGGTAGCCTGCGACGGGTTAGCCGAAACCAGCGTGAGTGAAGCCACCACGCTCGCAACAAATAAGGCCTTACCCAGTTTTTTCATAGGTTTAAAGGCTAGCCGCTCTAGAGCGTAAAGCGCTGAGCGTCGTTGGGTGCCACCGCCGAAACGTGTAGTTCGGCTTCAACTCGCTTGGCAACAACCTCCTGAGCACCCTCTTCACCGTGAACCACGAAGACCTTTTTGATGCGGTCCTTGGCGGTGCCAATCCACTCCATTAGCTCGTTGCCATCGGCGTGAACCGAAAACTCTTGAACGGAAGCAATCTGTGCCTTTACCGGAACCATCTCCCCGTGCATCTTCACTTCGTCTGCGCCTTCGAGAAGGTTGCGACCGCGAGTTCCAACCGCTTGGTAACCAACCAGGATTACGGTGTGCTTCGGGTTTGGCAGCATGCCTCGCAGGTGGTGAACTACTCGGCCACCGGTTGCCATGCCCGATGCGGAAATGATGATTGAGGGTTGTGGCGGAGTGTTGATGCTCTTCGACTCGTCAACTGTCATCAGTTCAATTAGCTGACCTGGGTCAAACGGGTCGCGACCCTGCCAAGTTTCGGCAATGTCATCGCGAATCTCAGGCGAGTGCTTGTCGATGGCCTCTCGGTAGAAAGCCAGAGCCTTTAGAGCCATTGGGCTATCGGCATAAACGGGAACGTTTCTCACCTTACCCTCTTCGATGAGCTCGCGAAGGCGAACCAAAATCACCTCGGTGCGGTCAACCGCGAAGGCCGGGATCAA
>JBDKLA010000110.1:0-2537 GCA_039795835.1 Actinomycetota bacterium
GGTGCCAGCCTAAGCCGAACCGCGAGCCCAAGCACCAATATCAAGCTCGGCGACCTGTCGTCGCCGGCTGCCATCCTGACCGGCTCACCCCTGCCTCCCGAGCTCACCTTTGAGCGGTGGTTTACGTCCTACAAAATCGACTTGGTTTGGTTGGTCATCGTCCTAGTGGCAACGGCTCTATACCTCTACGGCGTGATTCGACTTCGCAAGCGCGGCGATGAGTGGCCGATTGGTCGAACCATCAGCTGGTTGCTTGGCATGGGTCTCCTGCTCTGGATCACCTGCGGCCCGCTGAACGTTTACGAGCAGTACCTGTTCAGCGCTCACATGCTGGCCCACATGATCCTCACCATGGGAGTTCCGGTCCTGTTGGTTCCTGGCGCTCCGGTAACGCTTTTGCTAAGAGCGAGCGAAGCCCGCAAGGACGACTCGATGGGACTCCGCGAATGGGTCCTCTGGGCGGTTCACACTCCGTGGGCCAAGCTGGTGTCGAATCCGATTTTCGCAGGCCTAAACTTCGCTGCCTCGCTAGTCATCTTCTACTTCACCCCGCTCTTTGGCTGGGCAACTCGCGACCACCTCGGGCACGAGTGGATGATTGTTCACTTCCTGATCACGGGCTACCTGTTTGTGCAGGCGCTAATCTCCATTGACCCGGGCCCAACCAAGCTTCCCTACCTAATGCGCCTGATGCTACTCATCGGCACTCTCGCATTCCACGCCTTCTTCGGCCTCTCGCTGATGAGCGGGGAGGGGCTCCTGCTGCCCGAATGGTTCGGCGCGATGGGTCGCACCTGGGGCGATTCCCCGATCATGGATCAACAAACCGGTGGCGCTATCGCGTGGGGTATCGGGGAAATGCCAGCCGCTGTGCTTACGATTATCGTTTCCATTCAATGGTTCCGCTCCGACGCTCGCGATGCCAAGCGACTCGACCGAGCGTCTGACCGTAGTGGTAATAAAGATGTGGAAGATTACAACGCAATGCTTGCCAAGTTGGCCGAGCGTGACGGGGAACAACGATGACTTATGAGATCAAGCTCTCGAGCGAGCAACTAGCTCTGTTCGACTTCATTGAGAACGAGCACGATCACATTTTCGTGACCGGTCGCGCGGGCACGGGTAAATCAACTCTGCTCAACCACTTCGTGAACAACACGAAGAAGAACGTTGCCGTGGTGGCACCTACCGGTGTTGCCGCCTACAACGTTGGCGGCCAGACCATCCACTCGTTCTTTGGCTTCCCATTTGGCGTGCTCGGCAACCAGCCAATCCACAAGCACCTCTACGGCCGCACCCGCGACGCCCTGCGTTCACTCGATGTGCTGGTCATCGACGAAATTTCGATGGTCAACTCAGACCTCATGGACGCTATGGACACCATGCTTCGCGCCGCCCGCGGACGCAACAAGGGTCCGTTCGGTGGCGTCCAAGTGGTCATGTTCGGCGACCCTTATCAGCTGCCTCCGGTTCCGCTGAAACCTCAGGACGACGGTTACGAATTCTTCATGGAAAACTACCGGTCGCTGTGGTTCTTCGACGCCAAGGTTTGGAGCGAAACCAAACTGCTGCGCTACGAACTTCACGAAAACTTCCGCCAGCACGACGACACTTTCATCGAGATCCTGAACGCCATCCGCGACGGCAGCGTGACCCAGGAAATGCTCGATACCCTGAACAATGCCGGTAACCGCTATCCGGAAAACCAGGACGTAATTCGTCTTTCCGGCGTGAACCACAAGGTCAACAACTACAACGCTCGCCGCCTTGCCAGCATCCCCGGCGAAACCAAGTTCTTCGAGGCGAATGTGAGCATTGGCGAAATCAAGGCTTTTGGCCAGACCCCGCCAGCCGACGTAAACCTTGAACTCAAGGTTGGCGCCCAGGTCATGTTCATCAAGAACGATGACCAGAACGTTGCCAAAGAAGGCGGCATCAATCGTCGCTGGGTGAACGGAACCATCGGTCACATCACCAAGATCGTTGCCCACAACCACGTCAAGGTCGAGGTTGACGGCGAAGAGTTCGACGTTCACCAGTCCACCTGGGAAAAGATTCGCTACCAACTCGAGGAAGAGTTCGATGAAGCCACCCAGCGCTTCAAAGAGGTTCTGGTTCCGGAAACTCTCGCCGAGTTCCGCCAGCTACCGCTTCGCCTCGCATGGTCGGTCACCGTCCACAAGTCTCAGGGCATGACCTACGACGAAGTGGTTATTGAGCTCGGCGGCAACGCCTTCTCGGCTGGCCAGACCTACGTTGCTCTCAGCCGCGTTCGTTCGCTCGAGGGTCTCTACCTAACCGCGCCAATCACCCTCAAAGACGTGATGATCGACGAGAACGTTCAGCGCTTCATGAGCGAAGCTCCGAGCCCCGACTACGACGGCTTATTCTAGGAACTTCGCTCGGGCGCTAGATAAAACTTCATCGCTAACTCTGCGTTTCGCGAAATTGTCCGCCATGCGTTCGGTGAGCGCCCTAGTCTCTGAAACCAAAATGTGTGATGCCTTGAGCATCGGGGTGAATAGCGCGATTGTGCG
>JBDKLA010000111.1:0-17655 GCA_039795835.1 Actinomycetota bacterium
ACTTGACATAATGTTCATTATCGGTTCATTATGAATTCAACCAGGCCATGAGGTCCAATCAACTCGCTGGATCTTTGTAGCTCAGAAAGACTCCACCATCGATACTCCAAAACGTCTCTGCGTTCGTCATCGGTCCACTGGGAATCGTCCAAATAAAGATCTTCGACAATCAATTCAAAGAATGTGTCACGGTATGTGTGCCAGGTTTCACCATCTGACCAAGTCCATTTACCGCTGAGAACCCCAATCGGAGCTCCCAGAGCCTCAGGGCTAACAAGAATTCCGGTTTCCTCGCGCAATTCACGCATAGCGGCCTCTAAAACGCTTTCACCCGCGTCGATACCTCCACCAGGCGTAATCCAGCGAGGCGGAAGGCCAACTTCAGGGTCGAAATGCGTGAGAAGCAGGAAAACGTCTCCAGAAGGCTTTCTCAGCAGGATTCTGGCAGTTTCACGGTTTTCAAACGGCTTTGTCACTGGATTTCACTCGTTTTCGAGTAGGTACACCGAATAGCCTCATCGAGGTCTGCATCAGATAACCGATACACACCGCGAAAATAAGTGTTCCTTCGCGAACCTGACCACCCATGAGCCAACCGATGGTTAGTACCGTTGCCTCAAACATGGTTCTAACGATCCAGAACGGCCAGCCCAGAAGTTCCGCGGTTCCAACCATGATGCCGTCGCGAGGCCCTTTTCCAAGGTGTGAGCTGATGTACATACCAGTGGCTGTGGCCACAATAAGCATGGCGACAATGAATTCCAGTAGGTGCTGCCAATATTCGTTGAATTCTGGGAGGAATGGCGTCCAAAAGTCACACCAAACACCAATCAAGAGCCCATTTAGAACCGTACCGATGCCGTATTTCTGTTTGAGCGGCAACCAGCAGACCAGGACGATCGCGCTAACCACAACCGTGGACCAACCGAAGGTCAACCCGGTCTGTTTTGAGATGCCTTGTGCGAAAACATCCCAAGGCGGAATTCCGATCTTGGCGTGAACCAGCATGGCAATACCAAGTCCGTAAATGAAGAGTCCAACGTTCAGCTTTGTGAAGCGAAGTAGAAAAGTTCTTATAGATTGGTTGGACATATGCACAAGCCTATTGCTCGGGAGGAATAAAGCCATGAAGAGCTACCTCTCCCCTGCCGGGTTCAAAATATTCGCTCACCGCGGTTCAACCGAAGGCGGAGCTGTCGAAAACACGCTTGAAGCGTTTCGATACGCTGTCGATGCCGGAGTCACCTACCTTGAAACCGATGTACAGGCCACCAAGGACGGCGTTGCGGTACTTTTCCACGACTCGAAACTCACTCGCATTGCCGGTGTTGCTAAGAAGGTTTCTGATTACACCATGGATGAGCTTCGCAGCCTGAAACTTCATGGAGTCGGAAGGGTACCTACTCTCCAAGAGGCCCTGGAGCGCTTCCCGAATGCAAAATTCAACCTTGACCTGAAGACCGCGGATTCGATTCAGCCCGCAGTAAGTGTCATCAAGGACACAGCCTCAATAGACCGGGTCCTTGTTTCATCATTTTCAAGCGCTCGCCGAGTAAGGGCGATCAAGCAATTAGCCTTAGTGGCGACCTCCGGAGACATGGTGACGGTTCTTTTCACTTGGCTATCGTCGAAGTTGCACTGGCGTTCGATGACCAAGCGGGTACTTTCGGGAATATCCGCGCTTCAAATCCCTCCTAAAGCTTCCATACTTAGGTTTGATAGTGCCAGATTCATTGCTTCGGTAAAGGCCGCCGGTGTTGAACTGCATTACTGGACCATCAATGATTACGATGAAGCGCTCCGGTTGAAGGCTCTCGGTGCCGATGGAATTGTCACCGACCAGAGTAAAATGATGATTGAACGGTTTCGCGAAGCGAAATAAACACCCGCCAAAAACTGTTTACAGTGAGGCAAATCGAAAGAGGACAAAATGGCACAGCAGACAATGCGCGGAATGCGTTTGGGAACTCAGAGTCTTGAGTCGGAAGCTGGCGTAGTACTCGCTGAGCGCAACAAGCACGTTTACCGTTGCGCTGAGAACCACGAAACCGAAATGATCTTTGCCGCCGAAGCGGAACTTCCTCAGACTTGGCAGTGCAAGGTTTGTGGCACCCAGGCAACCTTGCTCAGCAACGGCAACGAAGTAGAGCTTGAAGACAGCGACGAAAAGGTTGCACGTACCCACTGGGAGATGCTCCTTGAGCGCCGCAGCATTGAAGAACTTGAGGAAATCCTGCAGGAGCGTCTCGAAGATATCCGCGCTCGCCGTGCTGCAGCTAAGGCCGACAACTAAAGTTTCGTTGATCTACGGCGCTGTTCAACCAGCAGCCAAACGCACCACACCGCCGACGCAGCTGCCGTGAACGGATCGAACATCCATCCACCTAGCATCGTTAGCGTCTTCGTATTTGAAAGCGACACATCCGCGATTACGTAATCGGCAACATAAGCCCTAGCAGAATCCATAAGCTGACCTCGATCGTTGATGATTGCCGACGGACCAACGGTTGAGATGTTGACGATGCTTCTACCGGTCTCTATCGCTCTCAGGCGTGCAATGGCCAATTGCTGAACGCTCTCGTCGCTGTGTCCGAAATCAGCATTATTGGTTTGAGCAATAATCATTTCGGCACCACTGGAAACCAGATCACGAGGTAACTCATCAATCGCTTCCTCGAAGCAAATCAAGATACCCAAGTTTCGATTGTCGACCTTGAAAATTCCATCTCTGGTTCCAAAGTCGTAGCCGCGGTAGATCATGCCAATCAGGTCTGGAGCGATTTGGTAGTAGAAGTCCCGGTCGGGAACATATTCTCCGAATGGCACAGGGCGCTTCTTGTCGTATTGATCGACCTCTCCCCTGCCTGGAAGCCACAACTTCGAGCTGTTATACATCCGGTCACCATTGCTGGTGATGGTTCCGAAAATTAGTGGCTTTTGAAGCTTGTTATCAACCAGGTCTCTCAATACTGCCGCCACATCGGCATCGTCGTCTGGGTTGATGTCGCTGGCATTCTCGGGCCAGACGACTACATCAAATTTGCTTTTTGAAGCAAGAAGTTGCTGGGTCGCGCTTAGGTGATTTCCGAGGATCGTGCCACGCTCTTCATTTGAAAACAGACCTGCGTTCGCATTTCCTTGGACTCCTGCAATTCTCATAGAACCGTTGTGAGACGCTGGGATTGCCGAGAGGATAACTGGAATAACGAATACTAGGACCGAAGCACCTAGTGTCTTCAAAATCCCAGTTTTTGGAGACTTCGCGAAAGAGTCAATGGCGAAAACGATAAGAGAAACAATCAAAAAGGAAAGTAGACCGAACCCACCTACCGAAACCCAGAACGCCAGCGGTGAAGAAGCCTGAGACATCGCAACACGACTCCACGGAAAACCGCCGTATGGGAAATGTGTTGCAAACCATTCTCTTCCGGTCCAGAGTGTTCCGATTAGTAAAGCTCTCAAAACTGCTGACTTCAGCCGAGTGGTGGTAAGAGCGATAAAACCAGCCGCAAATGCAAAGATGACGGCCTCAATGCCAGCCAAGCCAATCAAGGGTAATGGCCCGAGGTATTGGCTTATCCAGTAAATCTGTGCCACGTAAAACGAAGCGCCACCAACCAAACCGATCAGCGTGCCCCGCCAAAAGCCAACCCCTCGGATTGAAAGGTAGAGAAGCCCAACGCTCAGGAAAATTGCTGGCCAGAAGTCTGGCGAAGGGTAGGCGAAGTAGGCAACTCCACCACCAATTAGAGCCAGGATTAGCCGTTTAGAAATAGTAAGAGTACGCAACAATCCCCCTCTTCATCGAGTCGATTGCTATTGTGGCGGTCTTTGCCAACGGCTCATCTGCGGCCCTAGAGATTTGCTCTAGAAGATCAACTATCTGCTTGCTGAGTCTGATGAAGTCGCCAACTAGAAGGTCGGCCTCGAACAACACGTTATCTAGCTTGCTTCCCGAAATCCATCGGTGAATGGCATAGCTCACTCCAGCATCAATTGGATCCGTCTGGCGCAAGCGATTGCGTTTAATCGATGATTCGAGGGTTCGCCAGAGGTCGTGGGTCTGCTCGTAGGTCTCGGTGAATTGTCCACGTGGCATTCGTGGCTGGGAGTGTTCGTCGTCGCGTCTTGGTTCATAAACTAAGGACGCAACTATGGCACCAAGAGTGGCCGGATCTAGTTTGTCCCAGATTCCTGCCCGAATCGACTCGGCTACCAGTAAGTCTCGCTCACCGTAAATAAGTGCCAGTTTTGAACCCGCTGAGGTTACTTCCAACTCGCCATTTGACTCTTTGTGCAAGTAATCAAACTCGACTAAAAGCTCGCAAATACGGTCGAACTGTTTGGCAACCTGGTTCGTTCGAGACTCGATTTGATCTATCACCGCATCGGTTTCTCGTCGCAACTTCCACCAGCGCTCGCCCCAGCGTGCGTGTTGTTCACGTTCAGGGCATCGGTGGCACGGGTGGCTTTTGAGTGAATGCTTTAGGCTAGCGAGCTTCTTCTCAGTGGCCGCCCTCCCCTGCCCCTGCCTAAGATCTTTACCTTTTCGATCCCTAGGTCTTCCGGTGCTCATCTCTTTTTCCAGATCAGAAATTTCGCGACGCAACTTTGCGTAGGTGGTGAAATCGCCAAGGTGGCAATTCATCGAGTTTTCATAGCCTGCGAGTGAAATTTCACGATCACGAATTGTTCTGGCGAGATGAACAACTGACCGGTCGGCTTGGAACTGGGCAAACGAAGTCTCCAGAACCTCTCGCGCCCTTGATCTTGAGAATGCGGAGATAAGGTTTACAGCCATGTTTGCTGTGGGGCGAAATGAACTAACCAACGGGTAGGTTCGCTTAGACGCGAGACCGGCGACCATTTCTGGGTTCATGTTTCCAGACCACTGAATTACAGAGTGTCCCTGGGTATCAATACCTCGCCGACCGGCACGACCAGTTAGCTGCGTATATTCGCCAGGAGTAATCTGAACTCGTCCTTCGCCGTTGAATTTATCCAAACGATCGAGCACAACCGTTCGAGCTGGCATGTTTATTCCTAGGGCGAGAGTCTCGGTTGCGAACACCACCTTCACCAAACGCTTCAGGAACAGTTCCTCTACGATTTCCTTGAATGCTGGAAGCAGACCAGCGTGGTGCGCTGCAACTCCCCGCTCTAGGTTTGAAAGCCACTCGAAGTAGCCGAGTGTTGAGAGATCTTCGTCGGCTATGTCTCGGCACCGCTCTTCAACGATTTGTCGAATCTCCTTGCGCTGCTCGGTCGTGGTCAAACGCAAGTTTGCATGCTGACAAGCTCTGACCGCCGCGTCACAAGCGGAACGCGAGAATATGAAGAAGATGGCCGGCAGTAGTTCGAATTCCTCGAGTTCTTCGATGATCTCTGGCTTGCTGAGCTTGGGAATTTTGGGCTCGTTCTGGTAACTGCCTTTATAACGTCCGGGGCGGTTGCTCTTGATTGCTGGCGAACGCAATTTGGCCGCATGTTTTGAAACGAGTTCGCCATTCACGCGATTATCTGAACCAGCGAACAGGTCGATAAGCTCATTGCCGAAAAGTACGTGCTGGTTTAGAGGTACCGGCCTCTTTTCGGAAACGATGATCTCAGTCTTGCCACGAACTTCTTCGAGCCAGGCTCCAAACTCTTCTGCGTTTGAAACTGTTGCACTTAGCGAAACCAAACGCACATCTTTGGGAAGGTGGAGAATAACCTCTTCCCAAACTGCTCCCCTAAATCGATCGGCCAGGTAATGCACTTCGTCCATGATTACGAAACCGAGATTCATTAGATTCAACGAGTTCGCATAAATCATATTTCGCAGAACTTCGGTGGTCATCACCACGATGTCGGCTGAAGAATTGGTGTTGTTATCACCGGTCAGGATTCCGACTTTTTGGTCACCGTAACGTTCAACCAGTTCCAAATACTTCTGGTTACTCAGAGCCTTGATTGGGGTTGTGTAGAAAACCTTTAAACCCTTGGACATTGCCAAGTGGATTGCGAATTCCCCAACAATTGTTTTACCCGCTCCGGTGGGAGCGGCCACTAAAACACCGGCTCCACTTGCTAGAGCGCGACAAGCATCCTCCTGAAATGGATCAAGAGGGAACTTCAGAAGCTTGGCAAATTCATCAACTTCCGATGTCTTTGCCCGTTGTTTGGCTGCCGCGAATCGCTCCGCCGGGCTAAGTTCATTCGACATTTGAAGTAGCGTCTTGTCGCTTTGCCTTGCGTGAATCGAAAATCTTGGCGATAAGTGCCGCTAGGAAGTAAAGCGCAATCAGGGGAAGAGTAAGAAGAAGCATCGACATGGGGTCGCTTACCGGAGTTGCCATGGCTGCAATCGCGGCACTCAGGAAAACAGCAAGACGCCATCCCTTCAAAATCGATTTCGCGCTAATCATGCCCAGATAGTTCAAAAGAAGTAGCACCGCCGGTAGTACCAAAGCTGAACCGAAGAGCAGCAGCACTCTAAGGGCGAAAAGGATGTAGTCGTTAGCACTTATGAGAGCGGGTGAGCCAACTGGCGTAAACCAAAGAAGGCCCTTCACAAAATGGGGAATCAAAAGCCAAGCAAGGTAGCAGCCAGAGAGGAAAAGCGGCGTTGCGATACTCACGAAGGTAATGGTTACGCGCTTGGTTCGCTTGTTGAGTGCCGGAGCTACATAAGCCCATAAGTTGTATAACCAAAAAGGACTGGCAATGATCACACCAAGAAAAATTGAAACCTGCATTCTTAGGTCGAAAGGCCCTGTGATGCTGGAGAAATTTATAGAAGCGGAAAAATCCGGATTCTTAGCCATGAATTCTGGGTCATGGGAAAGGTCTTTGAATGGCTGCTGAAGCATGGCAAATACAGGGTCAAAAAGAAACCAACCCGCAACTGCGGCTACACCGATGTAAAGCGCCGACCAGTAAAGGCGGTTTCTAAGTTCCCTCAGATGCCCGCCAAGGCTCATTTTGCGCTCAGGATTGCGCTTGGCCATTATTTATCGGAAGGTTTGTCTTCCTTGTCCTTTTCCTTTTTGTCGGCGTTACGCTCATCGCCCAAGGTCTTCATTTCCTTGCGGAAAATACGCATGGATTCACCAAGACTCTTGGCAAGACCTGGAAGCTTTGGCCCTCCCCAAAGAAGTAAGACAAGTAGCACGAGAACAATTAGGTGCCAGCCTTCGAGTCCATTTCTAAACATCCGATTTACCTCTTTCGGTCTTACTTAGGCGATTTAGCCTATCTACTAGCCTACGCTGTCTTTCTGCCTTAGCCTTGGCGTGGCCCTTTTGGTAGGCCTTTCTGGCTTTTACGGCATCGTCCAATTCAGGTCTTTCGAACTTCTTCGTTTCGTGCTTCTTTTCGGAAAGTTTTGATTTCTCTAAGAAGCTGGTGACAAGTCCGTTCAGCCTTTTCGTTTGACGATTTAGTGACTTCTGCCTACGTCCTAGTTGGTATAAAACACTCAACAGGAAGACCAACGCGACGCCTGGTGCGAACCAAATGTACTCGGTCATTATTCAGCCTCTGCGTTCAAATAGTTGGCCTCGAGGGCCTGCTGAGCGTACTTTCGGACCACTTCTCGAGCTTCTGGTGGAGAGATCACGCGAACGTGCGTTCCGTATCGGCAGACCAGTGGGCCAAGGTCCGGCAGGAAGCCAAGTTTGATGGTGATTTGAATTGTTTCGTCTGCCGAGGTTGGCTCTTTGATTTGGTCGCCGAGACCGGCAAGCGGATACGCCTCTGGTTCAAGTTCAAGGGTGACTTCAACGTCGTTGTCGCTAGGGCTGTAAATAGGAGCAGTTTCGTCGAGGCTCTTGGCGGCTTCAATGGCTTCGGCGCTTCTAGATACCGGAAGTATTCTGGCCTCGACCATGTGGTCCAATCGGAATGTTCGAATCGACTCATTTTTGAGGCAGTAGCCACGCAGGTACCAGTGGTCTTCCGATGAAACTAAGAGCAGTGGGTCAATTTCGCGCTCCGACTGCTCCCCCCTTCCATTTACGTAGGTGCAGGTAATTCTCCGGTCGGTGAGGATTGCCTTTTGCAGAACTGCCAAGTCCTCGTCAAATTTGGATGCGTCGATTGAAATCTTCGGGGCTACTGACTGATCGGTTGAGAGTAATTCGATCAACTCATCGATCTCGTCGGTGCCTTCAAACTCTGGAATGGACTTTAGGTAATCCAGGCCCGCAATAAGTGCCACGGATTGGCTCGCCGAAATTCGTGGAACGCCAACCGGTCCTTCGTCATAATCCAACGAA
Source organism: Actinomycetota bacterium (assembly GCA_039795835.1). GTDB lineage: Bacteria > Actinomycetota > Actinomycetes > Actinomycetales > Microbacteriaceae > Rhodoluna. Next base: position 8,259 of record JBDKLA010000111.1, read on the forward strand.
ACAATTCCATCTTCCTCGTCGATGCGATCGACATCGATGTAGAACGGGAATCTTTCCTCCGAGTTTCGGGGCATGAATGAAGTCATGTTCAGGGTTGAGAGCATGCCTCGCATGATTGGCTTTGGAACTCCGAAGTGAGCAGCCAAGTCGTCGATGTGGATCTCTCCCTCTCGCTGGAGAAGTGCAACGATAGACATCAGTGTGTTGTACCGCTCGTCGCCGGGTAGTGAAAACTTCAGCTTAGGCATGCTGCTCAATCACCTTCTTGAGTGCGCGGCGAACAGTCTCTACTAAGGATTCGGGCGACAGCACGGTTACCGAGCTGCCGAATTCAAGCAACTCTTCCGCGAACAGTTCTTGGTCGTAATAGTGAACCGAAACCTCGTTGTTCTTCGACGTGTGTGACTCGAAGTGCATTGCTGCGGTTGACCCGGGCTTGATGCGAAGCGTGGCCATGTTGCTTTCGTATAGCTTTGCGAGGTCCTCTTTTGCGGAACGAATCTGCTCAGGAGTTGGGCTTTCGAATGATTCTTTACTGCGATTGACTTTCGAGTGAATTCGGCGCAGTAGAAAATTCCTTGGGGCTTGTCGTTCTCGGTCGTATCCCAGAAGCATCCAGGCTCCACTCAAGTGCGACAACTGCCAAGGCTCAACGGTTCTAAGCGATTCTTCGCCATCAGTCTTTCGATAGATGAAGGTGACTTTAACCTGGTCGTCAATGGCCTTTTTCAGTGGGCCAAAGGCAGGTTCGACGGTGTTGATTCGAGGGCTGATACCCACACTGAATCCCGAACTACCACCCTCGGAGACCGCTCTAAGTCTGGTAAGGGCATTGTTTGCCTCAGGCGAAAGTGCTGCACGATCCCAAACGCTAGCGGCTAGCTCGAGTAGCTGTAACTGCTTTGAGGTGAGAGTCGTACCCTTCGGCCAGACGAAGATGTCCCTCGAGATTTGGTAGCGATAGTCTGCATCGCCCTCGTTCGAGTTCTGGGCTGGTTGAATCTGAACACCGAGTTCGCGAAGTTTCTCTTTATCGCGATCAAACTTCTTGTTTAGAGCCGTGAGATCACCGTCAAGACCGCCGACTTTGTCCAAGTCGAGACGGTAACCGCGAATCGAGTTGAAAATCTCTTCTTTGGTTAGGCCGTACTCGGTTTGAACCAGGGCGAGGGTGAGGCTGTAAAGGCGCTCAGACTGATCGTCAGGTTCTTGCTTCCAATCAGTTTGAGCGACCATAAGTTACTTGATGATTCCTAGGACGTCTACGACGAATACCAGGGTGGAGTTACCAGGGATTGAGCCGGATCCAGCGTCGCCGTAGCCCAGTGATGGAGGAATCACAGCGATGATCTGAGAACCAACCTTGGCGCCCGTAAGAGCCTTTACGAAACCAGGAATTAGGTGTTGATTGTCAACGGTAAAGGTTTGTGGCTGGCCAGCTTCCCAACTGGAATCGAAAACAGTGCTGTTCCAAAGGTAGCCGGTGTAGTGAACGATAACTTTGTCGCCCTTCTTGACTACGTCGCCCTTACCTTCGATAACAACACCCTTTTTGAACTTGGTAGGTGCTTCACCCTTAGGAATGGAGACCGCAGGACGTCCGTCAGTGGCACGGTTCACGATCGGTAGACCATTTTCAGGAATCTTGATGTCACCGGAGGCACGAGGAAGGAAAAGCTTCTTGATGTCGAAGACCCAAACCTGAGAAACAACCTTGCCAGTTGCCGAGGTTCCGGCAATTTCACTAGGAACCAGAATCGCGATGCGCGAACCCTCACGCACGCCAGCAAGTGCCTTGCAAAGGTCTCCGGTTGCCGGAATGAACTGCTGAAGCGAGTCGGAGCCATCGAATTTGGTGGTCTGAATTGGAGTGGTCTTGTCGGAGCCGTTGTAAACGACGTAGTCCCAGGTAAGGTACTGTCCGCCAGTGATCTTCGGGCCCTTGCCCTCAACGATTACTTCGGTCTGTAGCTTTGGCTTTGCCGAGTCGATTCCAGCCGCGTAGTCAACGGTCGGAGCCTTGGTTAGGTCTGAAGAAACCTTTACAGTCTTCACTTCTGCACCTGGCTTGTAGGTTCCACAGGTCGACTTGAAGTTGTCGAACATCTGGGATGCTGAAGAGTTTGAACAGCCGGATAGCGAAATTGCGGCTAGTAGAACTAGTGCCGCAGCGAATGATTTTTTCAAGTGAAAACTTTCTTTAGTGTCTTGCCAATTTTAGTTGTAAAAAGGCGATTAATCGGTTTGCTCGAGCTTTGCCTGGGCAGATGACTGAGCGGCACGTACGGTTTTACGTAACTTTTTCTCGCTGACTTTTCGAGTTTCCAGAAGTTCCGGATTCCAGACCGCTAGGTCTTCGTCGCTAGCGTTGTTCTTTGCAGCTCTCGCTTTGAAGCTTGGAAGCACCGTGTTTGGTGCAATACGGCGCGCAGTTACCAAGAAACCGGTGTGCCCGATCATGCGGTGTTCAGGGCGAACAGCTAGACCTTCAAGGTGCCAGCCGCGCACCATGCTCTCCCAAGCCTGTGGTTCCGAAAAGTGTCCACTGTCGCGAAGCTCTTCGGTGAATCTCGAAAGTTGGGTCACGGTAGCCACATATCCGAGGACGAGGCCACCCGGAACAAGTGCGTCAGCAACCGCTTCGATGCATTCCCAAGGAGCAAGCATGTCTAAAACGACGCGATCGGCGTTGCCGTTGGCGATTTTCTTTGGCAACTCGTCCTGGAGATCTCCAATGTGGATGTTCCAGTTCTCCGGGTCTCTGCCGGTGTGCGAGATGACATTTCCTCGTGCGATGTCGGCGAATTCTTGGCGTCGCTCAAAACTGTCGAGCCGACCGGATGGGCCGATTGCACGGAGAAGGTAAAGAGAAAGGGCTCCGGAACCAACTCCGGCCTCCACTACTCTTGCACCCGGAAAAATATCTCCCTCAACGATAATTTGGGCAGAATCCTTGGGGTAAATGATTGCTGCACCGCGAGGCATCGACATTACGAAGTCGGTCAGCAGTGGGCGAAGCGCTAAGTATTCGACGCCAAATCCATTGGCCACGACCGAACCTTCCGGCTTTCCGATGATGTCGTCATGCTTGATGTCGCCGCGGTGCGTGCCGAATGTGCCACCCTCTACCAAGGTGATCGTATACAGGCGGTCTTTAGGTCCGGTTAGTTGGACCTTGTCCCCTGCTCTAAATGGGCCGGTTGGTTGCTCTCGGTAGTTGTTCACTTGAATAGGTCTCGCAAATCCTTGATTGTCTTTCCCTCGAGGGTCTCCCAAAGGATTCGACCCTCACGGTTTGGAATTGTAAGCACGTTGGGAATTCCAACGGCCTTGGTGCCGGCAGCTTCAGCGCTCAATATTCCGGAAATTGAGTCTTCGAACGCCACGCAGTCCTCCGGTGCGACACCTAGCAGTTTGGCTGCCTTGAGGTAAGGCTCAGCATGTGGCTTCCCATGGACCACGTCATCACCGGCAACAATGACGTCGAATGCGTCGAAGCCCATCGCATCAACAACCTGCTGGGCCATAGATCTCAGTGACATGGTAACCAGAGCGGTTTTGATCTTGCGTCTGCGAAGTTTTTGGAGAAGTTCTTTGGCTCCTGGGCGCCAAATGATTTCCTTGGCAAGTTCGTTCGAAACCGAAGCAGTAAGTGTCTCGATGATTTCGTCCGAACTGATTTCAAGATTCAATTTCTCTTTGTAGACCTTGGATGATTCACTCAAGCTGAGCCCAATGAGAGACTTCCCGTCGTCCTCCGACCAGGTGGCGTTGTGTTTAGCGGCAAGGTCGCGTTCAGATTTCAGCCAGTGGGGTTCGGAATCAATCAGCGTCCCGTCCATATCCCAAAGAACAGCCTTGGGGAGTCGGTTAAAGAGCATGACTGAAGTTTACCTTTAGCCACTGCTCTAGAATTGAGACTTCGACCTGTATTGGAGTAAGCGTGAGCGAATCAAGCCTGTTTTCTGGCCGCACGCTCGTCGTTGCGTTTGAAGGTTGGAACGATGCTGGTGAGTCGGCCAGCGGTACCGCGAGATTCTTGATCGATGCAGTGAATGCCAAGTCAATTAGTGCTGTTGATTCGCAAGAGTATTACGATTTCCAGTTTGCAAGGCCTCAGGTTTACCTGAACGCATTGGGGAAGCGAGAGTTTCGCTGGCCAACCACGAGTTGCTACCGACCTGAGCTGCCAGACCTATTCGACATCAGAATCCTTCTCGGTGTCGAGCCGTCCCGAAATTGGGTAACTTTCGCTAAGGAAATCTCCGAAATAGTGGATGCCGAAGAAATTGACTCAGTCATCTTCCTTGGCGCAATGCTTAGCGATTCACCTCACACCAGGCCGATTGCGGTGTCGAACACGACCACGAATGAAACCGTGGCAAGTGAAGCGAACGCAGAGATGTCGCTGTACGAAGGCCCGGTAGGCATTCTCTCGATTCTCGCAGCGGAATTCGAAGAACGTGGCATCCCAACGATGTCGCTTTGGGCGGCTGTCCCACACTATGTTCACAATGGACCGGTGCCGAAGGCAACATTGGCTCTAATCAACGCTCTCGAAGAGTACTTGGGAATTCAATTCGACCATGGTGATCTTCCAAACGAGGTTTTCAAATGGGAACGCGCTGTGGATGAACTCGCCGAAGGCGACGAAGACCTAGCTGAGTACGTGGCCTCGCTTGAAAAGACCAGAGACGAACTTGAAGGTGCCACCGGAGAAACTATCGCTCGCGAGGTTGAGAAGTTCCTGCGCGACGCAGACGAAGAGCGCTAAGCGCTAATCAAACCCAGACTCAGTAACACCAGAATGGCGATACCCACCAAAAGTCGCCAGATTACAAATATGGCGAACGAGCCTCTGTTCAGGTAGTTCAGCAGAAACCTGATTACTAGAAGGCCAACCACAAACGAAATGATTGTGGCGATACCTGTTGCCAAAAGGTCGTTGGTGTTCAGGTCCTTATAGGTTGAAGCAAACTCGTAAAGGCCACTGGCAAGTACTGCTGGGATCGCCAGCAGAAAGCTGTACCTTGCGGCTGCCTGTCGGGTATAGCCAAGCAAAAGACCCACCGAGATGGTTCCACCGCTCCGGGATACGCCAGGAATCACGGCAAGCATCTGACCGAGACCGTACAAAAGACCGTGACCGGTGGTTAGTTCGGTGATCGGTTTGTTTTTCTTACCGAGACGATCAGCAAGACCAAGGATTAGCCCGAAGACGATCAGGGTAAAGGCAATAACCCAAAGGTTGCGTAAGTTGTTTTCAATTTGGTGCTTGAAGGCTAGTCCAGCGATGACTACCGGGATTGACCCGATGATTACTAACCAACCCATTTTGGCGTCGGTAGAAGGGGTTTTCGAGAACCCGGACCTAAACCATGCCGAGACAATTCGTGTGATGTCTTTCCAAAAGAACAACAGCACCGCGGCTTCGGTCCCAAGCTGAATCGTTGCGATAAATGCTGTAAGTGCCGCGTGGTCGTAGTTGAGGTGAAGCAGGCTTTCGGTTAGTTGCACGTGAGCCGAAGACGAGATTGGTAAAAATTCAGTAAGCCCCTGGACAACACCTAAAAGGGCTGCAATCCAAAAATCCACTATTCGTCCTCAGCCAACTCAAATGGCAGAAACTCTTCATAAGAAACCTGAAGCGACTCCTCATAATCAAGAAAGGCACTCTCCAGAAGTTCATAGGCGCGACCAACATTTTGATCGTTTTCGCCGCGTCCTTGGGACACCGCAACGAAGTGATTCTCCAGTGCAGCGATGAAATGTTGCAGTGCAACTCGTGAATCTTTAGCCATAAGGCAAACCTAGTCCCCCAAATAGAAAAATAGAAGCACCCGAGCAGAGGCTTTGGCATGGTAAAGTTGACCAGTTAGGTCCGGGTGGCGGAATGGCAGACGCGCTAGCTTGAGGTGCTAGTCCTCATTAGAGGGTAGGGGTTCAAGTCCCCTTTCGGACACCAACTGGTGGCTCATCGAGATTCGATGGGCCACCATTTCACTTGAGAGGTTGCTTTGTCTACAGTTATTGGTCTGCTTCGTCACGGTCAAACCGACTGGAATATCGACATGCGTCTCCAGGGCATAAGCGACATCCCTCTAAACGAGACCGGTCACCGCCAAGCGCGACGTGTTGCTGAAATTCTTGCTGAACAAGAATGGCATCGGGTGGTTTCCTCTCCCCTGAGTCGAGCACAGGATACCGCCCGCTATGTCTCAGAAGCCCTTGGATTAGCAGACATCGAGATCGAGGAACTTCTCCTAGAGCGCTCATTCGGCGCAGCCGAAGGGCTCAGCTATGACGACTGGAGAGAGCGCCTACAGGCTGGGGTTGTTGCCGAAGGTGCCGAAAGCATCGAGGACTTGGAAGCTCGGGCTAATCGCTTGCTCGCGCGTCTTGCAGAAGTTTATGAGGGCGAGAGAGTTCTGACCGTTAGCCACGGAGCGCTCATTAGAAAGATCATCGGCATGGTTAGCGGCGGCGAATTCCCCCGCGAAGGCGAGCGCTTCGGTAATGCGTCGCTCACTACAATTTCTTGTCAAGGCGGGGTGTGGTCCATCGTTGATTACAACCCAGCCACCCTCGCCGATTAGACCGAGAAGTACTTCGCTTCTGGGTGGTGCAAAACCATTGCGTCGGTGGATTGCTCTGGGTGTAACTGAAGTTCCTCACTGAGAACCACGCCAACTCGTTCCGGCATAAGGAGTTCAACCAGCTTCACGCGGTCTTCAAGTTCAGGGCAGGCAGGATATCCGAACGAATAGCGAGCTCCACGATATTCGAGCTTGAATAGTCCTTCAACATCATCAGGATCTTCCCCTGCGAAACCAAGTTCGTCTCGAACTCGGTGGTGCCAGAATTCGGCTAAGGCTTCGGTTAGTTGCACCGATAGTCCATGAAGTTCCAGGTATTCGCGGAAATTGTTTTCTGCATAGAGTTTGGCCGTTTCCTCGGAAACTCGGTCGCCCATGGAAACCAGTTGGAACGGAACAACGTCGATTTTTCCTGACTCTTTACTTGCCACGAAATCGCTTAGGCAGAGGTGTCGGTCACGGCTTTGACGTGGGAATGTGAAGCGTAGGCGCTCGGTGAATGGCTCACCGTTAGAGCCACCATCGGTTGAACCTTCGGCCGGGTGGTGAAGAATAACCAAGTCGTTGCCGTCGGAGTATGCCGGGAAGTAGCCATAGACCACGGCAGCCTCCATCAAACCCTCGGTTTGAATCTTTTCAAGCCAGCTACGCAGTCTAGGTCGTCCTTCGGTCTCAACCAGTTGCTCGTAGCTTTGCCCTTCATCCCCGCGGCCTGGTTTTAGACCCCATTGACCCATGAAGGTAGCTCGTTCATCCAAGAACTGTGAGTAGTCACGAAGTGGAATACCCTTGACGACTCTGGAACCCCAGAATGGCGGTGTTGGAATGCGATTGTCGGTCGCTACATCGGACCTTGCTGGCAACTGATCCTCAGGTGTTCTTTCGAGAGTGGCACCCTTAGGAATAACGCGCTTACGAAGCGGAGGAAGCTGAGCCCCTGGCACTCCTCGTTTCACCTGCATCATGGCGTCCATGAGTCTTAGACCTTCGAAGGCGTCGCGAGCGTATCGAACCTCACCATCAAAAATCTCCGCCAGATCCTCTTCAACATACGATCGCGTGAGTGCTGCGCCACCGAGAATGACCGGCCATTTTTGGGCCACTCCCCTGGCGTTCATCTCTTCGAGGTTTTCCTTCATAATCAAGGTGGACTTCACGAGCAAGCCAGAGAGACCGATAACGTCTACGTTGTGTTCTTCGGCGGCGGCCAGGATTTCATTAATCGGCTGCTTGATTCCAAGATTCACCGTGTCGTATCCGTTGTTGCTGAGAATGATTTCGACCAGGTTCTTGCCAATGTCATGGACGTCGCCGCGCACCGTCGCCAAAAGGATTTTGCCCTTTCCGGTTTCATCGCTCTTGTCGATGAGTGGTTCCAGATGAGCAACTGCAGTCTTCATAACTTCGGCCGACTGGAGGACGAATGGGAGCTGCATTTCGCCTCGACCAAAAAGTTCTCCCACAACCTGCATTCCGGCAAGTAAGTGAGTGTTGATGATCTCCAATGCCTTCTGACCTTCGGCGATGGCCTCGTCGAGATCGGCCTCTAGTCCTTTTCGCTCGCCGTCAATGATGCGTTGCTTAAGACGCTCGTTTAGCGGCATTGCTGCCAGTTCGTCTGCTCTAGAAGCCTTAGCCGCGGTTGCGTCAACGCCAGAAAATACCTCTAGGAATTTGGTTAGAGGGTCAAATACTAGGTTGCCCTCGGAGTCGTACTCGCGTCTGTCGTAGATGAGATCCATCGCGGCAGCTAGTTGTTCCTGAGGAATCTTGTTAAGCGGGAGAATCTTGGCCGAGTGGACGATTGCGGCGGTCAGACCCACCTTGGTGCACTCGCTAAGGAAAACCGAATTAAGAACCTGTCGTGCTGCAGGATTTAGCCCGAATGAGATGTTGGAGATGCCAAGCGTTGACTGCACACCAGGGAACTCCAAGTGAAGTTGCCTAATTGCCTCGATGGTTTCAATTCCATCTCGTCTGGTTTCGTCCTGGCCGGTAGCAATTGGGAAGGTGAGCGTATCGACCATAATGTCGGCGATCTTCATCCCCCAGTTTTGGGTAAGGTCCTGGATCAGTCTTCGAGCGATCTTTAGTTTTGTCTCGGCAGTTCTGGCCTGGCCCTCTTCGTCGATGGTGAGCGCAACAACTGCAGCGCCGTGTTCGCGAACCAGCGGCATGATTCTCTGGTAGCGGGAGGTCGGTCCGTCGCCGTCTTCGAAGTTCACAGAGTTAATGAGAGCTCTACCGCCGTAGGCTTCAAGACCTGCGGCGAGTACCGCGGGCTCGGTTGAGTCAAGGACCAGCGGAAGCGTAGAAGCGGTCGCGAGGCGACTGACGAGCTCGTGCATATCTTTCGCACCATCGCGCCCCACGTAGTCCACGCAGACATCTAGAGCGTGCGCGCCATCACGGGTCTGAGCCTTGGCGATCTCGATGCATTCTTCCCAATTTTCGGCAAGCATCGCTTCTCGGAAAGCCTTAGAACCGTTGGCGTTGGTTCGCTCACCAATGCTGAAGTAGGTAACCGTCTGGTCGTATGGCTGAAGTTGGTAGAGGCTAGCCAGACCTGGCTCGGGTTCGAGCGTAGGTCTTGCCGGCTGGAGTGTTGAGACCGATTTGGCAATTGCCTCAATGTGCGCCGGGGTCGTTCCGCAGCAGCCGCCAACGAGGCCGGCACCGAATTCCTTTACGAACGAAACCTGAGCCAAAGCGAGTTCATCAGCGGTTAGTGGGTAGTAAGCACCGTCTCCAGAGAGAATCGGCAGGCCGGCATTCGGCATTACCGAAACTGGCAGGGTTGA
>JBDKLA010000112.1:0-10450 GCA_039795835.1 Actinomycetota bacterium
ACCAAAAGCCCGGTAGCCATTGGGTCGAGAGTGCCGGCGTGCCCGACTCTCCTAGTGCCGGCAACCCTTCGGATTCTGGCAACCACGTCGTGGCTAGTCCAGCCCTCCGGCTTGTCGACCAGAACCAAACCGGGCTGCAAGTTAGTCCTCGTCGCTGTCGGTGTGAGGTTCCTTGTAAGGATTCTCTTCACCGGCGAAGGTGGCACCCTCGGCAAGCTTGTGAACCTCTTCATCGCGAGCCTTAGCCTGGGCGAGCAAGTCGTTCAGGTGAGCGGCCACTTCAGGCACCTCGTCCACGATGAATTCGATGGTCGGGGTCAGGCGAATTGAAAGACCACGGCCAACCTCACGGCGGATCAGTCCGCGGTTCTTCTCAATGATTTCGGCACTCTGCTGCTTGTCTTCGGCCGAACCAAAGACGGTGAAGTAAACCTGTGCGTGCTGAAGGTCTGGCGTAACTCGAACATCGGTAATGGTTACGAAACCCAGGTCGGGGTCCTTGACGGCCCGTTCCAGCGCTTCGGCAACCAACACCTTGATGCGTTCGGCTAGCTTACGTGCTCTAGCTGCATCAACCATTTGCTACTCCTAGACTCGAGGCTTTTCGCGCATTTCGAAGGTCTCAATGATGTCTTCGAGCTGAAGTTCATTGAAGCCACCGAGTCCGATACCACACTCGAAGTCGGTCTTGACCTCGTTGGCGTCGTCCTTGAAGCGCTTGAGCGACTCAATCTTGAGGTTGTCGGCGATGGTAACGCCGCCACGGATAACACGAGCCAGGCTGTTTCGCTTGATCGAACCGGAGCGGACGATCGAACCAGCGATGGTTCCAACCTTCGACGACTTGAACAGTTCGCGAACCTCTGCGGTACCGAGCTGTGCCTCTTCGTACTCTGGCTTGAGCATGCCCTTGAGAGCAGCCTCGATGTCATCGAGCGCCTGGTAGATGACGGTGTAGTGACGGATGTCGACACCCTCGCGGTCGGCGCGGTCCTTGGCCTTGTTGTCTGGGCGCACGTTGAATCCGATGATGATTGCGCTGTCGACGGTTGCCAGGTTGACGTCCGACTCGGTGATTGCACCAACACCGCGGTGGATGATGCGTAGCTGTACGCTGTCGTCCACTTCGATCTTGAGAAGCGAGTCTTCGAGGGCTTCAACAGCACCCGAAACGTCACCCTTGATGACGAGGTTGAGCGACTCAACCTTTCCGTCTTCGAGAGCCTTGGTGAAGTCTTCGAGCGAGACACGCTTGCGGGTCTTGGCAAGAAGAGCGTTGCGGTCGGCAGCCTCACGCTTTTCAGCGATCTGGCGAGCCTGACGCTCATCTTCGGTAACCACGAAGGTGTCACCCGCGCGAGGAACCGACTGAAGACCGAGCACCTGAACCGGACGGCTTGGACCTGCTGCGGTAACCGCTTCGCCGTTTTCGTCGAACATTGCACGAACGCGACCGTGGGCCGCACCGGCAACAATCGAGTCACCAACCTTCAGGGTTCCCTGCTGGATGAGAACGGTTGCAACTGAACCACGACCCTTGTCTAGGTTCGCTTCGATGGCAACACCGCGTGCGTCCTTGTCTGGGTTGGCGCGCATGTCCAGAGCCGCGTCTGCGGTTAGTAGCACTGCGTCAAGAAGTTCTGGAACACCCTTACCGGTCAGCGCCGAAACGTTCACGAACATCACGTCGCCACCGTACTCTTCGGCAACCAGGTTGAACTCGGTTAGCTGCTGACGGATCTTGTCTGGGTTAGCGCCTTCCTTATCAACCTTGTTGACGGCGACCACGATTGGAACGCCGGCCGACTGAGCGTGGTTCAACGCTTCGATGGTCTGAGGCATCACGCCGTCATCGGCAGCAACCACGAGGATTGCGATGTCGGTGACCTGAGCACCACGGGCACGCATAGCGGTGAACGCCTCGTGACCTGGGGTGTCGATGAAGGTGATGGCTCGGTCGACGCCTTCGTGCATGGTGTGAATCTGGTACGCACCGATGTGCTGGGTGATTCCACCGTGCTCGCCGGCGATGACGTTCGAGTTACGGATGCTGTCTAGAAGACGAGTCTTACCGTGGTCAACGTGACCCATAACGGTAACCACCGGCGGACGTGGAAGTAGATCCTCGTCGTCGTCTTCGTCCTCGAGATCCAGACCGAAGCTGTCGAATAGTTCGCGCTCTTCGTCCTCTGGGGAAACTAGCTCAACCTTGTAGCCAAGCTCTTCACCAAGAATCTGGAAAGTCTCTTCATCGAGCGAAGCGGTTGCGGTTGCCATTTGACCAAGTGCGAAAAGCACGGTGATCAGCTGAGCTGGAGTGGTCTCAATCTTGTCGGCGAAGTCTTGGATGCTCGCTCCGCGACGAAGACGGATAACGGTGGTTCCGTCGCCGCGTGGTACTACTGCACCGCCGAGGCTCGGAGCCATTCTCTGTTCGAACTCTTCGCGTTTCGCGCGCTTCGACTTACGGGCCTTCGAAGCACCGCGGCTTCCACCCTTACCGAAAGCACCCGCGGTACCTCCACCGTTGCCACGACCGCGGCCACCAGGACCACCGGCCGGACGTGGGCCACCGAAGCCACCGGCACCTGCGCCAGGAGCGCCGCCACCGAAGCCAGGACGCTGTGCGCCACCGGCACCGCCACCGAAGCCAGGACGTGAACCAGGTGCGCCACCAGGTCTAGGTGCGCCACCAGGACGACCAGGACCACCGGCACCGGCCGGACGTGGACCGCCCGGACGCTGACCTGGGCGAGCTCCCGAAGAGAATGGGTTGTTGCCGGCTGGGCGAGCCATCGGGCGAGGAATGCCCATGCCCTGGCTGGCCGCGAACGGGTTGTTGCCCGGGCGAGGAATGCCGGTTGGGGCAGCTGGCGTTGCCGGCGCTGGGCTTGGAGCAGCGGCTGCCGGAGCGGCTGGTGCTGCTGGAGCCTTGGGAGCTGCTGGAGCCTCGGCTGCCGGAGCCTCTGGAGCCTTGGTTTCCTTTGGAGCAACTGGAGCCTTCTTAGGCTCTTCCTTTGGCTTAGCGTTTGGGTAAGCCTCGCGAAGTTTCTTCGCAACCGGCGGAGCCACGGTGGACGAACCACCCTTGACGAACTCGCCTAATTCTTTAAGTTTTGCCAAAGCCTCATTGGTATCAATACCAAGTTCTTTAGCTAGATCGTATACGCGCGGTAAAGCCGCCACTTTTTCTCCTGTCTGGGCCAACCCAGGCAGGGCAGGCCGTTAAAGCTTTTGGGTACTCATTTCGAGTTACTCATTTTTTGCCATCATCGCTTCTGCCTGTTCTATCGCTAGGGCTAAAACCTGTTCATCCGCCTCGAACCGCTGCTTGAAAGCTCGACCCAAGGCCTTGCGATTTAGCGCCAGTTGTAGACATTCCGTTTTGGCATGGAGCCATGCGCCTCGACCGGGAAGCTTTTTACCTTCGTCGACGGAGACTTTGGAATTCACCAAAACCAGTCGAATCAGAGACTTACGGGTTTCGCGCTGACGACAGCCAACACAGGTTCTAACTTGTTCCATCCTAGGCGGTTTCCCTGTCAAGGTCTAGGACTACTCGCCTTCGAGGATGCTTTCCGGCTGAATATCGATCTTGGCGCCGGTCAAATCGGCGGCCAACTTGGCGTTCTGGCCTTCTTTTCCAATCGCCAGCGACAGCTGGTAGTCGGGTACCAGTGCACGAACGTGGACGCGACCGTCTGGATCCTTCGAAGGAATAGTGAAGGTGGCCGAAATCTTCGCTGGCGATAGAGCCGCAGCCACAAACTTCTTGATGTCATCGTCGTAGTCGACGATGTCGATCTTCTCTTCGTTCAGCTCTGCCGAAACCGCACGCACGCGCGCACCCAGAGGGCCAATGCAGGCACCCTTGGCGTTCAAGCCGGCAACGGTTGCCTTTACGGCGATCTTGGTGCGGTGACCGGCTTCGCGAGCCACCTGCATGATCTCAACCTGACCGGAAGCAATCTCAGGAACCTCGAGAGCGAACAACTTGCGAACCAGGTTCTTGTGGCGGCGCGAAACGGTAACCATTGGTCCGCCTCGTGAGCCCTTGTCGACCTTGGTGATGATTACGCGGATGCGCTTGCCGTGGGTGTATTCCTCGCCAACAACCTGCTCCTCCGGTGGAAGCTGAGCTTCCAAAGAACCGAGGTCCACGTTGATCATGTAGGCGCGAGTTCCCTGCTGAATGGTTCCAATGACGATGTCGCCAACCTTGCCGGTGAACTCACCGAGTAGGTTTTCGTCGTTGATTGCGCGCAGGCGCTGCATGATTACCTGCTTCGCCGACGATGCGGCAATGCGTCCAAAGTTTTCTGGGGTTACATCGCGCTCTTCACCAACCGGTTGACCGGCTTCGTCTTTGTCGCGGGTGAAAATGTGAACCACACCGGTCTGCTTATCAAGCACGGCTCGGGTGTAGTCGACTTCGTCACGCTTCAGGTGGATGTCTTCAGAACGGTAGTAAGCAGCCAAAATAGCCGCCTCAATGATTTCAACGAGTTCGGTGAAAGCGATCCCGCGGTCACTCTCGATGGTTTTCAAGACTTTCAGGTCGATGTCCATCGGTGCCTCCTAGGCGTGTTCTTTAGAGTTGTAGTACAGCTAAGTTTAGCGGCACAGCGCGACGCTCGCCCGTTCGTCTATTCCAGAAGTCCACTTCGTCGTTCGCGATGCCCTTTCCGCAGATTATTACGTAAGGAACACCGATCAGTTCGGCGTCGCCAAACTTCACTCCTGGGCTCACCTTCGGACGGTCGTCGAGGATTACGGTCTTGCCCATGGCCTCGAACTCGGCAGCTAGCTTTTCGGCAGCAGCGTAGTTCTCTTCTTCCTTGCCGGCGGCCACAATGTAGACGTCGGCAGGTGAAACTGCGTCTGGCCAAATCAGACCCTTTTCGTCGCGGTTGGCCTCAGCCAAAACAGCCACGAGACGGGTCACACCGATTCCATAGGAACCCATGGTCACGGTAACGAGCTTGCCGTTTTCGTCTAGGACCTTGAGGTCCAAAGCGTCGGCATACTTGCGACCTAGCTGGAACACGTGGCCGATTTCGATACCGCGCGCAAGTTCTAGCGGACCCGAACCATCAGGTGCTGGATCGCCCGCGCGAACCTCGGCTATGTCTTTGATGCCATCGGCCTCAAAGTCGCGGCCGTAAACCAAACCGAAGACGTGCTTGCCTTCAATGTTGGCGCCGGTCACCCAGGAAGTTCCCTTGACCACGCGAGGGTCAACGTAGTATTTGATGCCTTCGAAACCGCCGGTCTTCGGGCCGATGTAACCCTTGACGAGCTCTGGATACTTCTTGAAATCCTCGTCGGTGGCTGCCTCCACCTCGTTTGGCGAGAATGCGGCCTCGGCACGCTTGGCATCGACTTCGCGGTCACCAGGAATTCCGACCATGACTAGCGAGCGCTTACCTTCAGGTGAAACCAGAGCCAGAACCACGTTCTTCAGGGTGTCGGCCGCGCTGATTCCGGCGACCTCAACCAGCGACGCAATCGTCGAAGAGTTTGGGGTGTCGCGAACTTCGGCAGCTGGCAATCCCTCGATGCTTCGTTCCGCAGGCGCAGGAGTCTGAACCGCTTCGACGTTCGCGGCGTAGCCACCGGGTGAGCGCACGAAAGTGTCTTCGCCGATTGGGCTAGGGCTAAGGAACTCTTCGGAAGCCGAACCACCCATCGCGCCGGCGTCTGCCTTCACGATCACGTATTCAACGCCGAGACGCGTAAAGATACGCTCATAAGCATCGCGCTGAGCCTGATAAGACTTCTTCAAGCCTTCGTCGTCGATGTCGAACGAATATGCGTCCTTCATCACGAACTCGCGTCCGCGAAGTAGACCTCCGCGAGCGCGGGCTTCGTCACGGTACTTGTTCTGAATCTGGTAAAGACAGACCGGTAGGTCTTTGTAGCTGCTGTAGAGGTCCTTCACCAATAGGGTGAACATTTCCTCGTGGGTTGGAGCCAGCAGGTAGTCGTTCTTGCGGCGGTCCTGAAGTCGGAATAGGTTGTCGCCGTATTCGGTCCAGCGACCAGTAACCTCGTAGGCATCGCGTGGCAGCAGCGCTGGGAAGAAGACTTCCTGAGCACCTGCAGCAGCCATCTCTTCACGAATGATGTTTTCGATCTTCGCCTTCACAGCCAAACCCAGCGGAAGCCAGGTGTAGATACCGGCGGCGGCACGGCGAATGTAGCCGGCACGAAGGAGCAGCTTGTGGCTGTCTACTTCAGCATCGGCAGGATCTTCGCGCAAGGTGCGCAGGAACAGGCTGGAAAGTCTGATAGGCATAAGCCAACTTTACTTCTTAGCGACAACAACCTGCGGTGAACCAACCAGAGTTGGGTCCATTTCGGCAGCCAAACGGTTTGCCTCTTCGATCAGGGTTGCCACGATTTCGCTCTCGGGAACGGTCTTGATGACCTCACCCTTCACGAAAATCTGACCCTTACCGTTACCCGAAGCAACACCTAGGTCGGCCTCGCGAGCCTCGCCAGGACCGTTCACAACACAACCCATAACCGCAACGCGCAGCGGCACGGTTAGTTTCTCGAGGCCCTTGGTCACGTCGTTGGCAAGGGTGTAAACATCCACCTGGGCACGACCACAGCTTGGGCACGAGACAATCTCGAGCTTGCGAGGGCGAAGGTTGAGCGATTCGAGAATCTGCGAACCAACCTTGATTTCCTCAACCGGTGGAGCAGATAGCGAAACACGAATGGTGTCGCCGATACCCTTCGACAGCAGTGCACCGAAAGCCACCGAAGACTTGATGGTTCCCTGGAATGCTGGGCCAGCCTCGGTTACACCCAGGTGAAGTGGCCAATCCCCTCGCTCGGCCAAAAGCTCGTAAGCCTTAACCATGACGACAGGGTCGTTGTGTTTCACGGAAATCTTGAAGTCGTGGAAGTCGTGCTCCTCAAACAAGGAGGCTTCCCATACCGCAGACTCAACCAGAGCCTCCGGGGTGGCCTTGCCATACTTCTGAAGCAGGCGTGGGTCTAGGGAACCGGCGTTCACACCGATACGAATCGAAACTCCGGCATCCTTGGCAGCCTTGGCGATTGCTCCAACCTGGTCGTCGAACTGACGAATGTTGCCAGGGTTCACGCGAACCGCACCACAACCGGCGTCGATCGCCTGGAACACATATTTCGGCTGGAAGTGAATGTCGGCGATAACAGGAATCTGAGACTTCTTGGCAATTAGGTGAAGTCTGTCGGCGTCGTCCTGTGAGGGAACGGCAACTCGAACGATGTCGCAACCAGAAGCGGTTAGCTCTGCGATCTGCTGGAGCGTTGCGTTTACATCGGTGGTCGGGGTGGTACACATCGACTGAACCGATACCGGCGCATCGCCACCAACGGCAACCTTGCCGACCATGATCTTGCGACTTTTACGTCGTGGAGCCAGTACTGGTGGTGGTGTCTGGATAGCACCTAAATTGACTGCAGGCATGTCTCAAGCATAACCGCGTGAACTAAAGCTTCACAGGGTTTACGAGGTCAACCAAAATCATCAGCACACCGGCCAAGAGCAAGACCATGAACATGAACTGAGCAATGGGTGACATCAGAGCGGTATCAACCGGACCTGGATCTTTCTTACCAGTGATTCGGTAGAAGCCACGCTTCAGGTACTCGTAGACACCACCGGCAACGTGACCGCCGTCGAGCGGAGGCAGTGGAATCATGTTGAAAGCAAATAGCGCCAGATTCAACGAGCCCAAGAGCATCAGACCCGAATAAACCTTGTCCAGCCAATCTGCCGAAGACGATGAAACCTGGCCTGCCACCTGACCAATTCCAACCACCGAAATCGCAGAGTCTCCCCCGCGCGCTTCACCGGTCACCATCGACGACACGGAAGCGTAAACCTGCTGCGGGAACTGGGCGATAAAAGCAAAAGTTTGACCCGTCGCGCTAAATCCATAACCAAGCGAATCAGACAGAGCAATTGGCTGACGCTCATAAGCCATGCGAACTCCGATGTAAGGGCGCATTTCGTTCACCACCTCACCGGCGGCGTTTACCGTTGGCAGTTCGGCTTCGGCGGGGAACACGTTGACGACCCGCTTCACATCACCACGCAAAACCTCCAAGGTGTGACTCTCGAGCGGCTTAGCAACAAGCTTGGCCAGCAGCGGTTCGGCAGTAGAAACGTTGACTCCATCGATGGAAATGATTTTGTCGCCGCCGCGAAGCCCAGCCAAAAACGCTGGGGTCCGAGCAGAATCGGGAAAACAGGTATCTTCCGCGTGAACCATCTGCTCCTGGCACTCGATAACCGCTTCAACCTTGGTGCCCTGACCCCAGGACCCGATGCCGGAAAGTGCAATTGTGATCATCAGCAGACCCAGGACGAGATTTACGGTTGGGCCACCGAGCATGATGATGATTCGCTGCCAGGCTGGCTTCGACCAGAGGGTGCGGCTCTCATCGCCGGCCTCCATGTGTTCGGAATGAGCCTCACGAGACTGTGCAATCAAACGACCAAAACGTCTTTTAGCATCTGGCTTCTTCGGGTTTTCGGGTGGGAACATCCCGATCATGGTGATGAAACCGCCGAGCGGAATTGCCCTAACCGAGTACTCGGTTTCGCCGATTTTCTTTTTCCAAAGCTTTGGTCCGAAGCCAATCGCCCAGTGCGGAACCTTCACACCGAACAGCTTTGCGGGAATCAGGTGACCGAATTCGTGCAGGCCAATTGAGATGGCCAGACCGAGAACCATAACCACGATGCCGAGGATGTAGAGCAAAACTTCGTTCACGATGGTTACCTTAGCGAGAGATTCTGACAGTTTGCTAACAAGCGGTTGCCATTTGCCCGTTGGCCCGGTCTCTGGCCCAAACCTCGGCAGCCAGCACCGATTCCAGGGTCAATTCCGAAGGAGCCTGGTGAGCGTCAACCACGCGCTCAATGATCTCAACGATCTGGGTGAATCGAATCCGTCCGGCGTGGAAGGCCTCAACCGCTTCCTCATTGGCCGCGTTATAAACCGCTGGGAAAGTGGAGCCGAGCTTGGCCACCTTGCGAGACAGAGCCACCGCCTTGAACACTCCCTCATCCAGCGGCTCAAAGGTCCAGGTAGCAGCCTTGGTCCAGTCGCAAGCCGGTGCAACATTTGGCACACGATCCGGCCAGGACATTCCCAGTGCAATCGGGAGCTTCATGTTAGGCGGCGAAGCCTGGGCGATCACCGAGCCGTCCACAAACTCAACCATCGAGTGAACCACCGACTGCGCGTGAACGGTCACTTCGATGTCGTCGATGGGAACATCGAACAACAGGTGTGCCTCAATAAGCTCAAGCCCCTTGTTCACCATGGTCGCTGAGTTGGTGGTAACCACCTTGCCCATCACCCAGGTTGGGTGAGCTAGCGCCTGGGCTGGAGTCACGTCATGCAGCTGGTCCAAAGACCAACCTCGGAACGGGCCACCGGATGCCGTCAAAATCAGTTTTCGAACCTCGGTCTTAGCCCCGGAAAGTAAAGCCTGAGCAATCGCCGAGTGCTCGCTATCAACCGGGACGATTTGCCCGGGACGAGCGAGCGAAGTAACCAGCGAACCGCCAACAATTAGCGATTCCTTATTGGCCAAAGCCAAAATCTTGCCCGACCGCAAAGTCTCGAGAGTTGCGGCCAGACCGATCGAACCGGTGATTCCATTGACGACCACATCGGCATCGACACTGCGGACCAATTCCCTGGCCGCATCTGCTCCGAGCACACAAACCGAAGGTGACAAACCAAACGCCACACGCTGAGATTCCAGCAATTCGGTATTGGTTCCGGCCGCTAAACCAACCACCTGAAACAGGTGAGGATTCTCAGAAATGACCTCTAGAGCCTGGGTTCCGATCGAACCGGTGCTTCCGAGAATAATGACGCGACGCATTTACTAATCTTCGCACCAAACTCTCAACCTTGCGGGGCTAGACTAGCCCTATGAGTGAAGCCACTGTACGCAAATTGGTAACCGCTATCCCAGGACCTAAGTCTCAGGCCCTACACCAGAACCGCCTCCAGCATGTTTCCGCTGGGGTTGGCGCGGCTCTTCCGGTGTATATCGACCACGCCCACGGCGCAATCCTCACCGACGTTGACGGAAACCAATTAATCGACATGGGTTCCGGTATTGGTGTCGTGACCATCGGACACACCAACGAGGGCGTTGTGAAGGCAGTTCAGGAGCAGGTTGCAAAACTTACCCACACGCTTTTCACCGTTACCCCTTACCAGCCTTACGTGCGCGTTTGTGAGCTTCTAAACAAACACACCCCAGGTAACTTCCCTAAGAAGTCGGCCCTCTTCAACTCGGGTGCTGAGGCAGTGGAAAACGCCGTCAAGTTTGCCCGCAAGTTCACCCGCAAGAGCGAAATCGTGGTCTTCGATCACGCCTACCACGGTCGCACCAACCTAACCATGGCCATGAACTTCAAGGC
>JBDKLA010000113.1:0-7266 GCA_039795835.1 Actinomycetota bacterium
CGACGTTTCGCTCCTCGAAGTTGGTAAGGACGACGACTTCTCGACCATCCAGGTTCGTGCAACCTCCGGTGACAACCGCCTCGGTGGTGACGACTGGGATCAGCGCATCGTGGATCACCTGATCAAGAAGTTCAAGGAGACCACCGGCGTTGACGTTGCCAACGACAAGATTGCACTGCAGCGTCTGAAGGAAGCAGCTGAGCAGGCAAAGAAGGAGCTCAGCTCGTCCATGAGCACGAGCATCCAGCTGCCTTACCTCTCGCTCACCGAGAACGGCCCTGCCAACCTCGACGAGACGCTCACCCGTGCGCAGTTCGAAGAGATGACCAAGGATCTCATCGCTCGCACCAAGAAGCCTTTCGAAGACGTCATCAAGGAAGCCGGAGTCAAGGTTGGTGACATCGCCCACGTTGTACTCGTTGGTGGATCGACCCGTATGCCCGCCGTTGCAGAGCTCGTCAAGAGCCTGACCGGTGGCAAGGAACCCAACAAGGGCGTCAACCCCGATGAGGTTGTTGCTGTTGGTGCAGCTCTGCAGGCCGGTGTTCTCCGCGGTGAGCGCAAGGACGTTCTGCTGATCGACGTCACCCCGCTGAGCCTCGGTATCGAGACCAAGGGTGGCATGATGACTAAGCTCATCGAGCGCAACACGGCCATCCCGACCAAGCGTTCGGAGACCTTCACCACCGCTGACGACAACCAGCCTTCGGTGAGCATCCAGGTGTTCCAGGGCGAGCGCGAGTTCACCCGCGACAACAAGTCGCTCGGAAACTTCGACCTAACCGGAATCGCACCAGCGCCTCGTGGCGTTCCACAGATTGAAGTTACCTTCGACATCGACGCCAACGGCATCGTCCATGTTTCTGCAAAGGACAAGGGCACCGGCAAGGAGCAGTCGATCCAGATCACCGGTGGTGGTTCGCTACCTAAGGAAGACATCGAGCGCATGGTTCGCGAAGCTGAAGAGCACGCCGCCGAAGACAAGAAGCGCCGCGAAGAGCAGGAGACTCGAAACAACGCCGAGAACTTTGCTTACTCGACCGAAAAGGTAATCAAGGACAACGACGACAAGTTGCCAGAAGACGTGAAGTCTGAAGTGCAGGCCGACATCGATGCTTTGAAGACCGCGCTCGCGGGAGACGACATCGAAGCAGTAAAGGCTGCTCAGGAGAAGTTGAACACCTCTTCGATGAAGCTAGGTGAGGCACTTGCTGCCAACGCTTCTTCGGAAGAGGCTCCAGCCGAGGACAGCACTTCGGGCGAAGACGTGGTCGACGCCGAGGTTGTTGAAGACGAGGACGACAAGAAGTAATGACCGACGAGAACATCCAGAACGAGTCTGAGCCGGAGGAAACTCCGGATCAGCTCGACCAGGAACTCGCTGACCTGGTTGACGAAACCGGCCCAATTTCGAAAGAGGCCGAGCTACTTGCCGACCTTCAGCGACTTCAGGCCGAGTTCGTGAACTACAAGGCACGCGTTGAGCGCGACCGCGACCAGGCTAGAAACCTAGCCATCGCGGAAGCGTTCCGCGCACTGCTTCCAGCTCTCGACGACCTAACTCGCGCCGAAGCCCACGGCGATCTTGAGGGTTCACCGTTTGCCGCCGTGGTTGCGAAGATTCGCAACGCTGGCGACAAGTTCGGCCTCAAGCAGTTCGGGGCTAAGGGCGACAAGTTCGACCCTGAGCTTCACAACGCACTGGTTCAAACCCCTTCGGCCGAGGTCACCGAGACCATCATCGCCGACGTCGTTGAGCCTGGCTACATGATCGGGGAGCGTTTACTGCGTCCAGCAATGGTCGCGGTTAACATTCCGGAATAGAGGTAGGCGATGGCTAGTCAAGACTGGTTCGATAAGGACTTCTACAAGATCCTCGGAGTTTCCAAGGACGTCTCTGACGCTGAGCTGAAGAAGGTCTACCGAAAGCTCGCTCGCGAGTATCACCCGGATTCAAACCCGAACAACGCGGCAGCCGAGGCGAAGTTCAAGGAAATCTCTGAAGCGTACAGCGTGCTGAGCGACAAAACTCAGCGCGCCGAGTACGACCAGATTCGCGCCATGGGTGGCGGTGCCAGATTTACCGGTGGCGCCGGCTTCCCGGTCGGTGGTTTCCCTGGTGGAGCTGCTGGCTTCGAAGATGTTTTCTCCAACCTGTTTGGTGGCGGAGGCATGGGTGGCTTCGGTGGTTTTGGAGGTCCGCAGCGCGGGCAAGACCTAACTCACCGAGCAACCATCGACTTCATCGATTCGATCAAGGGAACCACCCTCAAGTTGAACTTCGATCGAGGCGGACAGGTGCAGGTCAAGATTCCTGCCGGCATCCAGGACGGCCAGAAGGTCAAGGTTCGTGGCAAGGGTGCTCCTTCGCCAAACGGCGGAGAAGCAGGCGATCTATTGGTGAGCGTGCACGTGAAGCCGCACCCGGTTTTCGTCCGCGATGGAAACAACCTTCGCGTCGCGGTTCCAGTGACCTTCGTTGAGGCGTCGCTGGGAGCAACCATCTCGGTGCCAACCCTCGGTGGCGAACCGGTCAAGCTGAAGGTTTCTCCGGGAACTCCGAACGGTCGAGTCTTACGCGTGAAGGGCAAGGGCGTCGAGTCGTCCAAGGGAACCGGCGATTTGCTGGCAACCGTGGAGATTGCAGTGCCATCGCACCTGAGCGAAAAGGCAAAGAAGAAGCTCGAAGAGTTCAATGAACTCGTGCCGCAGGAAGATCCGCGAGAGGACCTGCTCCTTCGAGCCGGGCTTCTATAAGAGGCAACCATGGAAGACTTCGACGAAAACACACCGATGTTCGCAATCGCAGTGGCGGCCGAGCTCGCTTTCATGCACCCGCAGACCTTGAGGCAGTACGACCGCATGGGTCTAGTGATTCCGGTTCGCACCGGAGGACAGTCGCGTCGCTACACGATGCGCAACATAGCTCAGCTCCGAGAAATCGCGCGGCTGTCGACCGAAGGCGTAAGCCTCGAAGGCATCCGAAGAATCTTGGAGTTGGAAAACCAGAATGCTGAACTCTCAAAAAGAGTTCGCGATTTGGAAACCGCATTAGCCAACGAGCTGATGAACCGCCCAGGCGCACGAGTGTTTGCCGCAGGTGAAACTGGAATCGAGACCATTGCTCGAGGTTCCAGGCCGGCGAGAAACACCCAGGTTGTGCTTTGGCGGGCGAAGTGATCCTTCGCGAAAGGAGTAACAAATGAATAATCAAGAAGAACAGAAAAGCGCACTCGAGCGTTTTGGAATCGACCTAACCGAGCGTGCTCGCACCGGAAAGTTCGATCCTGTGATTGGCCGCGACTCGGAGATCCGCCGCGTGGCCCAAGTGCTCAGCCGCCGAACCAAGAACAACCCGGTGCTCATCGGTGAGCCGGGTGTTGGTAAGACCGCGGTCGTTGAAGGTCTCGCGCAGCGCATCGTCGCCGGAGACGTGCCCGAAAGTTTGAAGGGCAAGCGCCTAATCTCGCTCGACCTCGCTGCAATGCTCGCCGGAGCCAAGTTCCAGGGTGAGTTTGAGGAACGCTTGAAGGCGGTGCTGGCTGAGATCAACGCGGCTCAGGGACAAATCATCACTTTCATCGATGAACTTCACACCCTGGTTGGCGTTGGTGGCGGTAACTCGGCCATGGATGCGTCGAATATGTTGAAGCCGATGTTGGCCCGCGGTGAACTTCGTCTAATCGGTGCAACCACCCTGGACGAATACCGAAACTACATCGAGAAGGATTCCGCACTCGAGCGCCGCTTCCAGCAGGTTTACGTTGGTGAACCTTCGGTGGTCGACACCGTGGCAATCTTGCGCGGACTCAAGGAACGTTACGAAGCTCACCACAAGGTGGCCATCGCCGACAGCGCACTTGTTGCCGCGGCAAACCTATCCAACCGCTACATCACCGGTCGCCAACTGCCTGACAAGGCAATCGACCTGATTGACGAAGCGGCCAGCCGTCTTCGCATGGAGATTGACTCGGCGCCGGTTGAGATCGACGAACTGAAGCGAAGCGTTGACCGCCTAAAACTTGAGGAGCTTGCGCTCCAAAAGGAAAAGGACGCCGCCTCGAAGGAACGACTCGAAAAACTTCGCGAAGACCTCAAAGAGCGCAACGAGAAATTGCAAGAATTGTCGAAGCGTTGGGAGGCCGAGCGAGCTGAACTCAACCGCGTTGGTGAACTCAAAACCAAACTCGACGCAATTCGAATCGAAGCCGATCGCGCACAGCGCGAAGGAAATCTCGAACGAGCTTCGCGCCTTCTATATGGAGAAATCCCAGCGCTTGAAAAAGAGCTTGCTCAACTTGAGCAAGCTGAAGCCCAGGACAAAGAGCGCATGGTCAACGACCAGGTTGGCGAAGACGACATCGCTGCGGTGGTGAGCGCCTGGACGGGAATTCCAACCGGCCGCTTGCTTGCGGGCGAGAGTCAGAAACTTCTCAACCTTGAGGCCGAACTCGGCAAGCGCCTGATCGGACAGAAGTCGGCCGTGAAGTCGGTCGCCGACGCCGTTCGCCGAACCAAGGCTGGAATCTCCGACCCGAGTCGCCCGACTGGTTCGTTCCTCTTCCTCGGACCAACCGGTGTTGGTAAAACCGAGCTCGCCAAGTCGCTCGCCGAATTCCTCTTCGATGACGAAAAGGCTATGGTTCGCATCGACATGAGCGAGTACGCCGAGAAGCACTCGGTCTCTCGCCTAGTCGGAGCGCCTCCGGGGTACATCGGCTATGAAGAGGGTGGCCAGCTAACCGAAGCGGTTCGCCGTCGCCCATACTCCGTGGTTCTGCTCGACGAAGTTGAGAAGGCTCACCCGGAAGTATTCGACGTGCTGCTGCAGGTTCTCGACGACGGTCGCCTCACCGACGGCCAGGGACGAACCGTCGACTTCCGAAACGTGATCCTGATCCTCACCTCGAACCTAGGTTCGCAGTTCCTGATTGATCCGGAACTGACCGAAGACCAGAAGCGTCTCGGCGTCATGGAAATCGTGCGAAGTCACTTCAAGCCGGAGTTTCTAAACCGCCTCGACGACATCGTGGTCTTCAGCGCTCTCACTCGCGAGGAGCTTGGCCAAATTGTTGAAATCAACATCGACCGCCTGCTTCACCGCTTGGAGAGCAAGCGAATTCAGCTCGCGGTAACTCCGGCAGCCAGAGCCTGGTTGGCCGACCGCGGCTGGGATCCGATCTACGGTGCCCGACCACTACGTCGACTCATGCAACAGCAAATCGACGACCAACTCGCAAACCTCGTGTTGGCAGGTTCCATCCACGACGGTGAGACGGTGAAGGTCGATCTTGCCGACGACAAGGAGTCACTAGCCCTGGAAACGGCAAAACTGTAACAAAAGATTCGCAACAGCGAAATTAGCCAAAGTCTAGTTAGTCAAATAACTAGACTTTTGGCTATGTCTAACACTGAACAACGTTCTTACGGTCAGGGCGCCCAGGGCGAACCAGCCGCACCAAAGGTATCCCGCGTATCCCTTGGAAAGCGTCTTCGCTACGCAATCGACAACTCCTTCGGAAAGAGCGGCGTCTTCGCTCTCTACATGTTGATCGCAGTGGCCATCGCCACCTCGCTAATTGTGATCATCAAGTACGCTCTCTACGCGTTGCCGTTCCTACTACCTGCCGGAACCGCACCTCTTGAAGCACCAACTTTCGAAACCTTCTGGGGATCGTTCGCATCCGTCGTGGGTAAGGGAACCGAAGCCACCTGGGCCGACCGAATCATCGGTGTTCTCTACTGGATCGTCACCGTTTGTGCCGGCGGTACCATCACCGGTTTCATCGTTGGCTTGATCAACGCGGCTCTTACCGAAATCAAAAAGGGTCGTTCGCCAATCATCGCGCACAACCACACCCTGATCCTTGGTTGGTCGAACCGCATCTTCCCAATCCTCAAGGAGCTTGAGGTTGCCGGTCTAAACCAGCGCAAGAAGCCAACAGTGGTGATCTTCGCAGGCAAGACCCGCGAATGGATGGAACAGCAGATCAAGAACAACGCCGGTGCTCTAAAGCGACTCGACGTTGTGACCCGCACCGGTGACCTTAACTCGCTTTCCGAGCTGAAGCGCACCAACCTCGGAACTTCGAAGTCGATCATCATCCTGGACGAAACCTCTGGCTCAGACGCCGGTGCCGTAAACACCGTCTTCGCGGTGAAGGCTTTGAGCACCAACCCAAACCAGAAGCTAATCGTTGAGGTCGACGACAAGAACGTGGCTCAGTCGCTGGCAACCGCGACCAAGGGTCAGGTAATCCCAGTTCGTTCGCACGACATCATCGCTCGCGTAACCGCTCAGGCTTCGCGTCAGCCGGGTCTTGCCGCGGTCATCCTCGACCTGCTCGACTTCGACGGCGACGAAATCTACTTCGAGTCGGTTCCAGCTCTCGCCGGAAAGACTTACAAGGACGCCATCGTTTCGTTCAATGAGGCGAGCGTCATCGGTATCGCACACACCGACGGCACCGTGGAGCTAAACCCTAAGGGCACCACCAAGCTGAAGGCAGACGACAAGGTGATCGCGGTCGCCGAGGACGACGACAAGGTTGTCTACACCGGCCCAACCGACCTGGTTGCCAAGTCGAAGCCGGCTGCCGTGAAGGTTCCAGCTCGTAAGCCAGAGCACATGCTGGTAATCGGTTGGTCGTCGATGGGTCGCACCATCCTTTCGGAACTTGCACCATTCATGGTCAAGGGTTCGACCGTTCACATCATCGCCAAGAAGGATTTCGTAAAGAAGTCGGAGACCGAAAACCTAAACTTCGGACACCTCAAGACCACTTTTGCCTACACCTCTGGCGACATCAACGACATGACCATTGCGGCCAGCGCAAGGCACTACGACCAGATCCTGGTTCTCGGCTACCGCAAAGGTGTAACCGTTGCCGACGCCGACGCACTAACCATGCTGAGCATGCTTCAGCTAAACCAGCTCTTCGAGCAGGACGGAAATGGTGTTGAGCCAACCCGTCTGGTTGCTGAAATCATCGACTCGAGCAAGGCCGAAATCGCTCGCGTTGCTGCGGTCGATGACCTAGTGGTCAGCGACAAGCTAGCCGCGCTTCTGATGACCCAGATCTCGGAGAACGAAGCACTGGCTCCGGTATTCGCCGACCTATTCGACGCCGACGGTGCTTCGATCAACCTTCGCCCAATCGAGCACTTCGCCAAGCTTGGCCAGCAGATCTCGTACGGTGAGCTGGTTGCCGCAGCAGCTGCCCACGGCGACAGCGCAATCGGTATTCGCATTCAGGCGAACTCGAC
>JBDKLA010000114.1:0-3762 GCA_039795835.1 Actinomycetota bacterium
CCGGTCACTGACAGCGCCGAGGTGGTCATAAGTAGACCGAGCAAAAGGGCACCCGAGTCGCCCATGAAGATTTTGGCTGGACGCCAGTTGTGCGGAAGGAAGCCCAGGCACATACCAATCACGATTGCCGAGATCAGCGAAGCCAGGCTGAAATAGTTGCTCGGGGTGGTCTTTTGAGCCAGTAGATAGCTGTAAACGAAGAAGGTGCTGGTGCCGATCAGAACCACACCGGCGACGAGCCCATCCAGGCCGTCGATGAAATTCACGGCGTTCATGATGAGCACGGTTAGGAAAACGCTAACCACGAAAGACATACCGAACGAGCCGATGGTGATTCCACCGATTGGTAGCGAAACAATCTGGACGCCCTGCCACGACAGAATTCCAGCCGCAACGAATTGGCCGGCCAACTTCAAAGTCCAGTCCAGGTCGTAAACGTCGTCTAGTGCACCAAGCACCGCCATGATGCTGGCGGCAATAAGCACTCCGAGAATTGGGCCACCCTGAACGAAGACCGACTTAAACCAACCGAGGCTGGCGGCAACTGCCATGGCAACCAGGAAGCCGGCGAACATACCTAGGCCACCGAGACGCGGGGTTGGGGTGCTGTGGGAGTCGCGGCTGCGAATCTCCGGGTAAATCTTGTGCTTCAAGGTGTACTTGATCACGAAGTGAGTGGCAATAAAGGTGACCACCGCGGTGAGCGCAATCATCAGAAGGTAGGCGCGCATTAGCCGGAGATCACCACTGCGTCTTCGCCAACCACCTTTTTGATTTGCGCGACCGTGAGAACACCGATTCGCACAACCTTAACAAAGCCGTCATCGGTGAGGTCAAGAATTGTCGAAGGCTTGGAACTCTTTGAGGCTCCCCCGTCGAGGTAAACGCCAACCTTCTTGCCGAAGTAGTCTTGCGCTTCGTCGATGTTATTAGCAGCTGGCTGACCGGTCAGGTTAGCGCTAGAAACCGCTAGCGGGCCAACCTCTTTGAGAAGCGCCAAAGTTACTTCGTCGTTCGGAATGCGAAGGGCAACGGTTCCCTTGGTTTCACCGAGGTCCCAACTAAGCGAGGCTTGCGCGTGCAAAATCATGGTGAGCGCGCCAGGCCAAAACTTTTCGGCAAGCTTGAATGCAACAGCCGGAGGGTTTGAGGTTAGTGCTCGCAAAGTGTCAAGGCTAGGAATCAGAACTGGCGGCGGCGACTGACGTCCGCGGCCCTTGGCTTCCAGGAGCGCATTGACAGCAAAGGCAGAGAAGGCATCGGCACCAATGCCGTAAACGGTGTCGGTTGGGAGCACGATGAGACCGGCCCGACCGATGGTCTGCTTGGCTTGGCGCATGCCTTCGAGAAGTTCGGTAGTGACGCTGCAGTCGAAACGCATCGAACCCTCCTACAAAGCCTTGGTCGCGCTTACGCTGCGATCACGATTGGTCAAATCCTGATGGCCCTGGATGTTTTCCCAGCCATCGGTTTGAAATAAGTCTGCCACGAGTTGCCCTTGAGTATCGGCATGCTCTACCACCAGGAAACCACCTGGCTTCAAAAGTTGCAGAGCTCGGCGGCTGACCACCCGAATGATGTCCATGCCATCTTCCCCGCCGTAAAGCGCCAAGGCTGGGTCGTGGAGTTGAACTTCGAGATCTTTGGGAACCGCCCATGTTGGAATATAAGGCGGGTTGGAAATGACCACATCCACTTTGCCGGCGAGCTCGTCGAAAAGCCCGTGATCGTCGGCAATGTCACCCATGACCAGTTCCAGATTTCCGCGAATATTTTTGCGAAGCCAGGGTTCAGAATCTGGATTGAGTTCCCAGGCGTAAACCCTGGAGTTCGGAACCTCGGTGGCAATCGAAATGGCAATTGCACCAGAGCCGGTGCAAAGGTCAACCGCAATGCCGTCTTTAGGGAGAGCCGCGATAGCGAGGTCAACCACTCCCTCAGTTTCCGGCCTAGGGATGAAAACGCCGGGACCGACCGCGAGGGTTAGATTGCGAAAATAGGCCACTCCGGTGAGGTGTTGAAGCGGAATGCGTTCGCTGCGCTTTTGAAAAAGTTCTAAAAGCTCATCGGTTTGGGAAATTTCCGGATTCAGAAAAAGCTGCGCCTGCAGTTCACCCCGGGAAATACCTAGGACGTGCGCCGCAAGCAATTGTGCGTCAACCTCGGCCGAATCAATACCCGCCGAAGCCAGCAACTGTGACCCCCGAGAAAGTAACTCGGAGAGCTTCATTACTTTTCGCCCAGAGCTGCTAGACGAGCCTCTTCGTCGGCCTGAATGGCTGACTGAATAACTGGCTCAAGTGCGCCGTCCATGACCTGGTCAAGGTTGTAAGCCTTGTAGCCAGTGCGGTGGTCGGCAATGCGGTTTTCTGGGTAGTTGTAGGTGCGAATGCGCTCGGAACGGTCAACCGACTTCACCTGAGACTTACGAGCGGCCGAAAGTTCAGCTTCGATAGCCTCCTGCTGAGCCGCCAAGATACGGGCACGAAGAACGCGCATCGCAGCTTCACGGTTCTGAAGCTGGCTCTTCTCGTTCTGCATCGCAACCGTGATACCGGTTGGAAGGTGAGTGATTCGAACCGCCGAGTCGGTGGTGTTAACCGACTGACCACCAGGGCCCGATGAACGGTAAACGTCGATGCGAAGATCGTTCTGGCTGATCTCAACTTCTTCCGGCTCATCAACTTCTGGGAAGCAGAGAACCCCGGCAGCCGAGGTGTGGATTCGGCCTTGAGTTTCGGTAGCTGGCACGCGCTGAACGCGGTGCACGCCACCCTCATACTTCAGGTGAGCCCAAACGCCCTGGCTAGGATCGGTGGCGTTTGACTTCACAGCCATCTGCACATCCTTGATACCGCCAAGGTCAGATTCGTTCTTGTCCAAGATCTCAGTCTTCCAACCCTTTGAGTTGGCGTACTGAATGTACATGCGAAGAAGGTCGGCTGCGAATAGCGCCGATTCGGCACCACCTTCACCGGCCTTGATTTCCATGATCACATCGCGTCCGTCGTCTGGGTCACGAGGAATTAGCAGGCGACGAAGCTTTTCATTAGCGTCGTGAAGTTTCTCCTCATTAGAAGTAACTTCCTCGGCGAACGCATCGTCTTCCTTAGCTAGTTCCTTCGCGGCCGCTAGGTCTTCGGTCAAAGAGTTAACCGAGTTGTAGGCGTTCACGATGGCACTGAGTTCAGCGTAACGGCGGTTTAGCTTCTTAGCCAGGCCAGGGTTGGCGTGCACCGAGGAGTCAGACAACTGGGTCTGAAGCGCCTGGTGTTCTTCCAATAAAGGCTTGACTGAGTCGAGCATTATTCTCCGTCTGAGGTTGGAACTGGCATCGACTTCTGGACCTGCATTAGGAACTCAACGTTGCTCTGAGTTTCCTTTAGGCGGCCAAGAACGAGCTCAAGTGCCTGCTGCTGCTCCAGGCCGGCAAGTGCGCGGCGAAGCTTCCAGATGATCTTGGTTTCGTCAGGGTTCATCAACATCTCTTCGCGACGGGTACCCGAAGCGTTGACGTCGACGGCTGGGAAGATACGCTTGTCGGATAGCTGACGCGACAGACGAAGCTCCATGTTTCCAGTTCCCTTGAACTCTTCGAAGATAACCTCGTCCATCTTCGAACCGGTCTCAACCAGTGCGGTGGCAAGGATGGTCAGCGAGCCGCCGTCCTCGATGTTACGAGCAGCACCGAAGAAGCGCTTTGGTGGGTAAAGTGCCGAGCTGTCGACACCACCGGAAAGGATACGACCCGAAGCTGGAGCG
>JBDKLA010000115.1:0-7911 GCA_039795835.1 Actinomycetota bacterium
TCTAACCGGTTTAGAGCTTTACACCTTTGCCGCCGAGCGCTCGGCTTCGGCTGTTATTGACGCCTATTCAACCTCTTTTGGTATGGCGGTTTCGCTGCTCGCCGAGAAATATCGCCAGCACGTTGCCAACATTTACGCCCTGGTTCGAGTTGCCGATGAAGTCGTGGACGGCTCGGCTGCGGAAGCCAAACAAAACGGCGGCAGCGTAGACCCTTCGGTCGCCATCGATGAACTTGAGAAAGAGGTTTACCGAGCCCTCAAGGCTAAGTACTCCACCAACCTCGTGGTTCACGCCTTTGCCAAAACTGCTAACGAAGCCGGCATCGGTCGCGACCTAATCAAGCCATTTTTCGATTCCATGCGAATGGACCTTTGGAAGACCAACTACGACCAAAAAGCTTTTGAACTTTACATCTACGGTTCGGCCGAAGTTATTGGGCTTATGTGCCTGAAGGTTTTCCTGATTGGTGAAAAGTACACCCAACAGGAAGTCACCATCATGAATGATGGCGCCTGCGCTCTGGGTGCTGCCTTCCAGAAGGTGAACTTCCTCAGAGACCTGGCCGCCGACAACAAGGGTCTCGGGCGTTCCTACTTCCCTGGGCTCGATCCAAAGAAGCTCACCGATGCAAAAAGGGACGAACTGGTTGCAGATATTCGCGCCGACTTAAAGGTCGCCGCAAAGTCGATTCGACTACTTCCCAAGGGCGCTCAAAAAGCCGTGGGAACAGCACAGCTACTTTTTCAGGTTCTAAACGACATGATTGCGATTACTCCTGCCGAGAAACTCATGCAGACTCGCATCAGCGTTCCAGATTGGTACAAAGTCATAATGATCGTTCGAGTGTTGTTTGGTTGGTTCCCTAAATGAAAAAAGCAGTAGTAATTGGTGGCGGTATCGCCGGTTTGTCCACGGCAGCGCTTCTAGCAAAGAGCGGAATGGACGTCACCGTCCTCGAGGCCCGCGAGCGCGTTGGTGGTCGTGCCTACACCTACGAAAAAGATGGCTTCACGTTTGAAACCGGCCCAAGCTGGTATTTGATGCCAGATGCCTTTGAGCAGTTCTTCAAACTCATGGGCACCACCGCCGATCAGGAACTAGACCTAGTGCGTCTCGACCCGGCCTACCAGACCCGCAACGAAGGCGACGACCAGGTTTTGGTGGTGCGCGAAAAGATCGAAGAGAACATCAAGCTGTTCGAAAGTATCGAGCCTGGTGCCGGTAAGGCTCTGCAGCGCTATGTTGACTCGGCCGAGGACGCCTACAACATCTCGATCGACCACTTCCTCTACACCAACTTCGAGAACACCAACTCGTTCACTCACCCAGAGGTTCTAAAGAGAGCCGGCAACTTCATCAAGCACCTGCTCGGCTCCCTGGACAAATTTGCCGGCAAACACGTGAAAGACGACCGCCTCCGCAAGATTCTGAACTTCCCAGCCGTATTCCTAGGTGCATCACCATACGACACCCCGAGCATGTATCACCTGATGACTCACGTGGATATGAACGTTGGAGTGTTCTACCCTCAGGGTGGTTTCTACACCATCATCCAAGCGGTTGAGCGCCTGGCTAAGAAGCACGGCGTGAAGGTTCACTGCAACTCGAAGGTAACCAAGATTGTTACCTCCAAGGATGCCGACGAACTGACTATGGTTGGAGAAATTCCTTTAGTCGAGCAAGGTAAAGCTCGCGTTCGGGGTGTGATGGTAGGCGACGCCTTCTTCGAAGCTGACGTTGTGGTTGGTAACGCCGACCTCCACCACGTGGAAACTCAACTACTGAAGCCTGAAGAGCAAACACTTCCGCAGAAGTGGTGGAACAAGCGCATTCCCGGCCCTTCGGCAATGCTGCTGTTCCTTGGAGTTAAGGGAGAACTACCTCAGCTCGATCACCACACCTTGCTTTACACCAAGGACTGGAACGAAAACTTCGCCGAGGTATTCCACAAGGCAGACGGCAAGCGCAAGGTTCCAAACCCTGCCAGCCTCTACATCTGTAACCCGAGCAAAACTGATCCGAGCGTTGCACCAAAGGGTTACGAAAACCTATTTGTTCTAGTGCCTGTGGCAGCCGACCCGAGCATCGGTGGACGCGGTGACGAGAAGTTTGAAAAGGCCGCCGACGTCATCATCGACCAGATTGCAAAGTGGTGCGACATCCCCGACCTCCGCGAGCGCATTGTGGTTCGCCACTCGATGGGTCCGCGCGACTTCGTCAACGAACTAAACGCCTGGCAGGGAACTGCGCTTGGCATGGCTCACACTCTCAAGCAGAGTGCATTCTTCCGCCCTGCCAACAAGAGCAAAAAGGTTGAAGGTCTCTTCTACGCCGGTCACCACAGCGTGCCTGGCATTGGCTTACCAATGTGTCTGATTGGTTCGGAGCTTGTTTACAAGCGTTTGGTTGGCGACAAGTCGGCAGGGCCAATCCCTCACGAACTACAGCAACTTCCAGACGAAGCGTGGGTCGGCCTGAAGTGACCTTCATCTACCTTGCCTCTCTCCTGTTTTCTCTGGCAGGGTTGGCAGCGCTAGATTTTCGCTTCAAACTCGCATTCGCCAAAAATGCGAAGGCAGCCTCGGTTGCCATTGCAATCCCCTACCTACTTTTTGTAATTTGGGACGCCGCCGGAATTGCCCTCGGTATCTTCTTCAAGGGTCAGAGTAAATACCTCAGCGGAATCATGATTGCCAAAGACTTTCCACTCGAGGAGCTCTTCTTTCTCGCAGTGCTCTGCTACACGACACTCATCCTCACCACGGCGCTGGCAAGGACTAGCAAATGAGCTACGGAGACTTGAACCTAATTTTCTTACTAATAGCAGGGCTCTTAACTTGGTTCATCAAGAGCAAGTATCAGTGCTTCACTACTACGATTGTTGCTCTACCCATGTTGGTGCTGACTGCCCTCTTCGACAATCTGATAATCGCAGCTGGCATCGTGAATTACGACCACAGCAAACTGCTGGGAATCTATGTCGGGGTAGTTCCGCTTGAGGACTTCGCCTACACCGTCCTAGCGGTACTGTTGGTTCCTACTATTTGGAAAGCGATGAACAAGAAATGACTTTCAAGAAAAAACTGAGTCTAATCCTTTGGTCATCGCGCCCGGTTTCTTGGATTAACACTGCCTACCCGTTCGCCGCGGCTTACCTGCTGATCGAGCGCAAGGTTGACCTCACCCTCATCATCGGAACCCTGTTCTTCCTCATCCCCTACAACCTGCTTATGTATGGCGTGAACGACGTCTTCGACTACGAAAGCGATCTTCGCAACCCACGAAAGGGCGGCATCGAGGGAGCACTACTGCCAAAGGAAATCCACCGAACCGTAATTTGGTCGGCAATCCTGAGCTGCGTTCCATTCGTGATCTACCTAATGCTCGTGGGCAACCTCAACTCGAACCTATGGCTGGCTCTGTTTATTTTCACCGTGGTCGCCTACTCGGCCAAGCACCTTCGCTTCAAAGAGAAACCGGTACTCGACTCAATCACCTCGGCCAGCCACTTCGTTGGCCCGATGATTTTCGCCCTGGCACTCACCAACCAAAGTCTTACCGAACCAAAAACCTCGGCAATCATCTACGCCTTCACCCTCTGGGGAATGGCATCTCACGCATTCGGCGCGGTGCAGGATGTGAAGGCCGACCGCGAGGGTGGAATCTCGAGCATCGCAACCTACTTCGGAGCTAGGGCAACCACCCAGGCTGCACTAGTGATGTATTTGGTTGCCGGCTTCTCGCTGCTTACGCTCGGCTGGCCAACCAACATCGTTGCCGTAGCGGCGCTTCCATACATCGGAATTCTGCTACCTCACCTAAAGATCACCGATGAAACCTGCGAAACTGCCAACAAGGGTTGGAAGCAATTCATCTATCTGAACTTCTTCGCCGGCTTCATGGTGACGATGGTTCTAATCTTTACCGCTCTGTCCAGGTAAATAAATACTGGTAGTCGAATCGCGTTGAACATCGCGAACAAGACAACGGCGACTTCGGCTTTCGGTGACGATAAACCGTGTGACCGTTCGGGCAGGTGCCGATTAGTTTCGCGGTAGCGTTTCCAATTTCGTCCCCGGAAATCTTCTTGTGGTTGTAACCGAGCTCGGTAGCAATCTTTTTCCACTTCGGCCCGTGACCAGCCTTTGACCCGGCGAGCGCGTGCGCAATCTCGTGACGCATCACTTGGTCTATCTCATCGAGCGAGTGATAGTCAACAAAATACCGCGACAGAGAAATCAAATGCTGATCGTATTTGCAAACCCCGAGGCGCTTCTTTGCCGAATCCCAACTAAACGACCAAACATCCATGTCGAGATGCTCGGCCATCTGAGCTTCAGCGTGAGCACGGACCAGGTCGTATCGATCGCATGAATAGCGCTGGTGGCGCTCCTTACCTTCCGAATACTCTCGACCAACCAAATAGCCGATCGAAGTCAAAAGCTCGAAGGATGTCGCGTCTGCTTTTATCAACGAAATGTTTATCTTCGACATTTTGCGATCGAAGATTGCAAACTCGGTGACGTATTTAGCTGCCTCGAGCCAGTGATCAAACTCGCCTACGCCGACCTCAAATGCCCAGTGAAGTCGACAGGTTCGCTTCTCCAGCTCGATCTCTTCAAACCACAGAGTGCCCAAGAATTCATCAGAATCTGTGACATAAAAATCCCAGCTGAGCGCTCCGGTTTTGTCTGCGGTGAGAGATTTCATACGCTCCTAAGTTACCTGCTCAGGATGACAATGTTGCGGTTGTGTAAAAAGACTTTGGATATGGTGTTTTCGCCGAATGTTCAGGAAATTAACAGGTAACTTTTTACCTATGACAAACAACAACAACCCTGCTTCGGCAGGTGCAATCGAAACCAACGACGTTGCCCCGATTCCTTCGGGTGAACGTCACGGCAAACCGTGGCACCTTTTCACTGTTTGGTCGTCCCCGAACCTTGAGTTCGCAACCGTATTCGTCGGCGCTCTAGCCATTGGCTTTGGCCTAAACGTATGGCAGGGTCTTCTTGCCGTATTCGTAGGTAACGCCCTAGCAGGTATCACCCACGGCATCCTCAGCACTTGGGGGCCAGAAGCTGGTCTTCCACAGATGGTGCTCGGCCGTAACGCTTTCGGCAAGCTGGGAAACCTAATTCCTTCCGGACTATCGACTCTTGTAGCCGGTATCGGTTGGTTTGCGGTTAACACCGTTTCCGGAACCCTTGCGCTTGACGCTCTAACCCACATGGGTCTTTTTGCAGCTCTTGCAATCGTGATCCTGCTTCAGGTTGGAATCGCCTTCGTAGGTCACAACCTGATCCAGAAGTGGGAGCGCTACGCTTCGTTCTTCCTAGCAGCAGTGTGGATCGTAGTTATCGTTCTAGTTCTTGGTCAGAAGGGCATCTTCAACGTTGCTCCAGCAGACCCAGCAGCTGGATTCCCATGGGCAGGATTCACCCTAGCCGCCGGTGCCGCTTACGGTTACACCGCTGGTTGGACTGCATTCGCTTCGGACTACACCCGCTACCTACCTGCTAACACCGACAAGCGTGCGCTTGGCTGGGCAGCTGGCCTAGGTAACTTCCTATCGACCACCGTCATCATGGGCGTTGGTGTTCTAGCATTCAACGTTCTAGGTGCTGGTTCGGTATTCGGTAAGAACCCAACCGCAGACTTCACCAACACTCTTGGTGGCTGGGGAGCTCTAACCCTGCTAGCAATCGTCATCGGTTCGATCTCGGCTAACGTTCTAAACGTTTACTCGGGTGCGATGTCGTTCCTAGCAATGGGCTTCAAGCTTGGCTTCAAGTCGCGTCGTGCAATCATGGTTGTACTTGCCGGTGTATTCGGTGGAATCATCTCTTACAACGGTGTCGCTGACCACAATGTTGCCGTACAGCTAGAAAACTTCCTATTGGTTGTTTCTTACTGGGTAGCTCCTTGGATCGCAATCGTGCTAACCGAGCGCATCCTTTCGAAGGGCAAGAACGCCGGCGAGCGTGCACTTGCACCTAAGAACTCATGGGCTGGTGCAGCCGCTTTCGTAATCGCTACCGCGTTCTCAATCTGGGGCTTTGCCAGCCAGGTTGCTTACAAGGGCCCAATTGCGCTAGCAATCCACCACGTAACCCTTCCAGATGGCTTCATCGTGGACACTCCTGACCTAACCGCACTTGTCGGTTTCGTCTTGGCAGCTGTTCTATTCGTTGTGTTCCGCAACGTCGACAAGAACGCCAAGTAACAACTAACTAATCGAGAGGCCTCGGCAATGGAATTCAAGCCTGGACAGATCTTCGCCACAGACGAAGAGAAACTTCAGGTTGCCATTGCCGAGGCTCACCTCGGTCTTTCGGAGGGCGGAATCCCAATCGGGGCTGCACTCTTCGACGAGGAAGGTCGTCTCCTCGGAAGCGGTCACAACCTGCGCGTGCAGGAAGGCGACGCTTCGATGCACGGCGAGACCAGTGCGTTCCGTAACGCCGGTCGACAGAAAAGCTATCGCAAGGTAACGCTTGCCACCAGCCTCTCCCCTTGCTGGTATTGCTCGGGCCTGATTCGCCAGTTTGGCATCGGCCGAGTAATCGTTGGGGATGACATCAACTTCAAGGGCGGTCAAGACTGGGTGGCCGAACACGGTGCCGAAGTTCATGTTTTGAACGACCCAGGTCTCATCCAGCTCATGGGCGAATTCATCGCAAACAATGATGCTCTCTGGAATGAAGACATCGGCGAAGACTAAACCTCGCCTAATATTTACCTATGACCAAACGCAATCGCCCGTGGGGCTATCAGTCGCCTGTTGACGCCAAGCCAGCCGACTGGGAATTGCACCCAGACACGGTTGCCGTTCGCGGTGGTCTAGCTCGCAGTGGTTTCGGTGAAACCGGCGAAGCCCTCTATCTAACTTCTGGATTCACCTACGACTCGGCTGAGCAGGCTGCCTCGGCCTTTGCTGATGAGACCGAGCACTTCCTCTACTCACGCTTCGACAACCCAACCGTTGCTATGTTTGAGCGTCGCTTGGCCGAAATCGAAGGCGCAGAGGCTTGTAAGGCTATGGCTTCCGGAATGGCCGCCATGTTTGCGTCCGTGGCATGTTTGGTTTCAGCAGGCGATCGCATCGTTGCGTCCATGGCGATGTTCTCTTCTTGCTACGTTGTCCTCACCGAAATCCTGCCGAAGTGGGGCGTTGAGACCATTTTGGTTGAGGGTAACGACCCAGTCGAATGGGCGAAGGCCCTTGAAGGTGGCGCCAAGGTTGTTTTCATCGAAAGCCCAAGCAATCCGCTAATGGAAATTGTCGACATTCAGATGGTTTCCGACCTCGCTCACAAGGCTGGCGCAACCGTAATCATCGACAACGTGATGGCTTCCCCAGTTCTTCAGAGCCCGCTCAAACTTGGCGCCGACGTAATCATGTATTCGGCAACCAAGCACATCGACGGCCAGGGTCGTGTTCTCGGCGGTGCTGTTCTTGGTTCCTCGGAATACATCAACGAACACCTCAAGCCATTCATTCGTCACACCGGCCCTTCGATGAGTGCATTCAACGCCTGGGTGCTATTGAAGTCGCTCGAAACCATGACCATGCGTGTTGAGCGCATGACCTCGAACGCGCTTGCAATCGCCGAAGCCCTCGAAAACCACCCGAAGGTCGCTTCGATCAAGTACCCATTCCTAAAGAGCCACAAGAGCTACGAGATTGCTAAGAAGCAGATGCGTGGTGGCGGCTCAATGGTTGCCATCACCTTCGACGCCACCGCTGAACAGACTTTCAAGTTCATGAACGCGCTTCAGGTAATCGACATCTCCAACAACTTGGGAGACTCGAAGTCGCTAGCCACTCACCCAGCCACCACCACCCACAAGCGCCTCGGCCCAGAGGTTCGTGCGAAGGCTGGAATCACCGATGGAACAGTGCGCCT
>JBDKLA010000116.1:0-28696 GCA_039795835.1 Actinomycetota bacterium
CAACCGAGCACCCATCGATCATCGAAGTCAACTCTGAGCGCGCTCAGTACTGGCTAAGCGTTGGCGCACAGCCAACCGAGCAGGTAGCAGCGCTACTAAAGCTCACCGGTGACTTCCAGGCCAGCAAGGGCGAAAAGGCCGTGAACAAGGTTCAGGTCAAGGAAGCCAAGGTTGAGTTCGTAATCGACGCCAAGAAGAAGCCAGTTCTACTTCCAAAGGAAGAGAAGAAGGCTAAGGCTGAAGTTGTTGAAGAAGTAGCGGCAGAAGCTGCAGTAGCAGAAGAAGTTGCTGTCGAAGAAGCTGCAGCAGAAACTCCAGTTGAAGAAGTAGTTGCTGAAGAAGCACCTGCTGCTGAAGCTGAAGTTGTTGCAGAAGAGCCAGCCGCCGAGGCTGAAGCTCCAGCAGAAGAGGCTTAAGTAAGTGCTAGCCGCTGCGCTCGAACACCTAGTCAAGGGAATCGTCGACCACCCGGAAGACGCCACCGTCACTGCACGCAAGACCAACCGTGGCGAAGAGCTACTGGAGATCAACGTGCACCCGGAGGACCTTGGCCGTGTTATCGGGCGCGGCGGCCGCACTGCTAAGTCGCTGCGAACCGTCGTCAAGGCTCTAGCCGACGGCAAAAAGGTCCGTGTCGACGTGGTGGACACCGATTTCTAATCAAACTCAGCTCCGAGTTGGCCGCCTTCTCAAAGCGCATGGTCTAAAGGGAGCAATCAAGCTCGAACTCTACACCGACAGCCCAAATGAGCGGTTTGTTCCTGGTGCTGTTCTTGAGTTGCAGGTTCCAAAAGAATCACCATGGTTCGGTAAGACCGTAACTGTCTCCGAGCTTCGTTGGTACAACCAGGCTCCGGTCATTTTTCTCGAAGGTGTTACAGATCGCAGCATTGCCGAAACTCTAATTCGCGCAATCCTTTTGGTTCAAGCCGATGTTGAAGAGCTCCCGAAGGAACCTGATGCTTGGTACGACCACCAGTTGGTTGGCCTAAAGGTTTTCCGCGGCGAGCAAGAACTCGGCGAGGTCGTTCGCGTGGATCACTTCCCAGCCCAGGATTTGTTGGCTGTAAAGGTCGGGGAAAACGAGGTTCTAGTACCTTTTGTGAAGGCAATCGTTCCAGAGGTTGATATCGCCCACGGCAAGGTCATCGTTACCCCGCCGCTGGGTCTATTTGAAGAGATCGAAGACTAGCCATGCGCATCGATGCCGTGACCATCTTCCCGGACTATTTCGACGCGCTGAACCTTTCGCTACTGGGCAAAGCTCGGGAGAAGAATCTGATTCAGTTCGAGGCACATGACCTACGAAACTGGACCTTCGACAAGCACAAAACCGTGGACGATTCGCCATACGGTGGCGGCGCCGGAATGCTTATGAAGCCAGAGCCTTGGGGCTTGGCCTTCGACGAACTACTTGATCCTGACGGTGAAACCATCGTGATTTTCACTAACCCGGCGGGCGAAGTTTTCAAGCAGGCCACTGCGGTTGAGCTATCGACCGCTAAGCACATCGTCTTCGCCTGCGGACGCTATGAAGGCATCGACCAGCGTGTAATCGATTACGCACAAACCAAGGCCAAGGTTCGCCTAATCAGCATCGGCGACTACATCCTCAACGGGGGAGAGGTCGCTGCCATCGCCATGATCGAATCGATTGCTCGCCTGATCCCCGGGGTCATTGGCAATGCGGAATCATTGGCAGAAGAGTCGCACAACGAAAACGGCTTACTGGAGTACCCGAGCTACACCAAACCGGCCTCTTGGCGCGGATTTGACGTACCAGAGGTCCTAACTTCTGGAAACCATGCTGCCATTGCGGCCTGGCGCCACCAGCAGCAGGTTGAACGCACTAAGGCCGTGCGCCCAGATTTACTCAGCGACTAGCAATCGACGCTGCCAATGTGGCAGAATAGAGAGGTTGCTCATTCCTTGTAGTCTCTGCCGCAGGGGAGCGAATGAGCTGAATACCAAACCCAGTCGTTTTTGACCTGCGTGCGAAAACAGAGAGCGATTCAAAATGCACATTCTCGACAGCGTTGATGCACCAAACCTACGTTCAGACATTCCTGAATTCCGCGTAGGAGACACCATCAAGGTAAACGTAAACATCATCGAAGGTAACCGTAGCCGTGTTCAGGCTTTCCAGGGTTACGCAATTCGTCGCTCGGGTCACGGTATCCGCGAGACCTTCACCGTTCGCAAGGACGCTGGCGGTTTCGGTGTTGAGCGTACCTTCCCACTACACTCGCCAATCATCGAGTCGATCGAGGTAATTCAGCGCGGAGATGTTCGTCGCGCCAAGCTTTACTACATGCGCGACCTCCGTGGTAAGAAGGCGAAGATTCGCGAAAAGCGCGAAAACGTAGCTGGCAAGAAGTAAACAA
This sequence comes from Actinomycetota bacterium, assembly GCA_039795835.1. Classification (GTDB taxonomy): domain Bacteria; phylum Actinomycetota; class Actinomycetes; order Actinomycetales; family Microbacteriaceae; genus Rhodoluna. The sequence continues at coordinate 2,385 of JBDKLA010000116.1, forward strand.
ACTTTATGCGTAAAGAACGTCCCGAGCCCAAGACGGCTCTGGGGCGTTTTTTGCGCCGCGCCCAGAAGAATCCCGTCGTAGCGTTCCTAATCGACACCCTTTCGGTCGTTGTCACCGCAATGGCATTGGCGCTACTGATCAAGACTTTCTTCCTTCGTTCGTTTTTCATTCCCTCAGGTTCGATGCTCGAAACGCTTCAAATTGACGATCGCATCTTCGTGAACGAACTGGTTCCAAACGTGGTCTCGGTTGAACGCGGCGACGTTGTGGTTTTCAAGGATCCGGGTGGTTGGCTCAACACGGCTCCAGTCGTCAACAAGAAGAACGTGTTCGAACAGGGTGTTGATTTCTTCCTCTCCGCATTCGGTCTAATCGCTCCTGATTCCTCGCAGCACCTCGTAAAGCGCGTCATCGGAAAGCCCGGCGACCACGTGGTCTGCTGCTCGCCTAGTGGCAAGCTCATGATCAACGGAACCGAAATTACCGAGCCTTACGTTTCGCCAGGATCGCGTCCTAGCGACCGCAACTTCGACGTAATCGTGCCAAAGGATTCGTACTGGGTGATGGGTGACAACCGAGGTAACAGTGAAGACTCTCGCTATCACCTCGATCTACCTAGCAAGGGTTTCGTGAACAAGAAGTTCATCGTGGGTCGGGCATTTGTGGTCAGCTGGCCGCAAAAGCACTGGAAGTGGTTGGACAACTATCCAAATGTCTTCAAAGCCGTACCCAACAACTGAGGTTGAACGAACCCTAGGTAACTTCCGCTATGTCATCGGCATCGACGAAGTTGGCCGCGGGGCAGTAGCCGGACCGGTTGCGGTTGGCGCGTTCGTCCTAGATTTGAAAACCTTGGACGTAGGCAAGATTCCAACAAAGCTTCAAGATTCCAAACTAATGACCGAGAAGAGTCGCGAGGCTGTTTTCGAAGAGTTGGTTTCTTGGCAGCCGGGTTATGCGGTCGGGATGGTTTCGGCCAAAGAAATCGATTCGCATGGAATTGTGGCTTCCCTTGCGGAGTCTGCCGTCCGAGCGCTCAAGCAGCTAGCTGAGATCGAATCGGTCAAACAGGCCCTCGCCGAAAACCAGGTTCACATCCTTCTCGATGGCACCCATAACTGGCTTGAGTCGGTGGTCTCTCGCATTCCGATTACGGTTCGGGCGAAGGCCGACCGAGACTGTGTTTCCGTGGCCGCGGCGGCTTGCTTGGCAAAGGTAACTCGTGATCGGCTGATGGTTGAACTTGCCCGGGAGTATCCGATGTATCAACTGGATGGTCACAAGGGTTACGCGTCTTCTACTCACATCGACGCACTCAGATTGCACGGTCCAAGTGAAATTCATCGCGTGTCTTGGCTCACAAAAGTCCTTCGCGGTGAATAGTTGTACTTAACCGAAGAATAGAATCAGGGTCATGGACGAGAACGATTTCGAAGACTACGAGAGAAATGCCGAACTGGCGCTCTACCGCGAATACCGCGACCTGGTCGACACGTTTAAATACGTGATCGAGACCGAACGTCGTTTCTACCTCGCCAACGAGGTAAGCCTTCAGCGAGTTGACGCTGGTAACGACTTCTATTTCGAACTGGAAATGAAGGACGTTTGGGTCTGGGACATTTACCGAACCGACCGTTTCGTTTCGTCGGTTCGCGTTCTCACATTCAAAGACGTCAACGTTGAGGAACTATCCGGCAAGGCATTTGAAATCCCTAAGGAATTGGCTGTCGGGGAGTAATTCTCCACAGTTCTAAACTCGTTCGTTATCCGAGCCTGTTTTATTGCACGCTTGTGCAATGACGAATCCTCCCAACCGTCGCCATGTGCTGGGTCTCTACGGTGAAAAGCTCGCGGGCAATTATCTTCAGTCGCTCGGCTACGAAATTCTGGAAAGAAATTGGCGGTGCAGCCTGGGCGAAATCGACCTAATCGCCAAAGATCAGAGTCGCTATGTTTTCGTTGAGGTCAAAACCCGCAATGGTGCGGGCTTTGGTCATCCTTTCGAGGCGATCACCGAGGTAAAACTGGGAAGGCTTAGGCGGCTCGTTAGCGAGTGGTGCCGCACTCGACAGCTCTCCGGCATCGACGTGCGAATCGACGCGGTGTCCGTTTTGGTTGATCGCGGAAGGGTTCAGCTGGAACACCTCAAGCAGGTTTTCTAGTGGCACTCGCGAAGACCCTTTGCATGAGCCTGTTTGGCATGACCGGCAGGCTTATCGAAGTTGAGGCAGATATCTCAAGCAACTTGCCGGCCTTCGTTTTGGTTGGTTTGCCAGATGCATCAATAAATGAATCTGCATCAAGAGTTCGCGCTGCCACGAGTAATTCTAAGCTCGCACTGCCCGGTCGAAGGATCACCGTAAACCTTTCGCCCGCTTCGGTTCCCAAGCAAGGTTCCGGCTTTGATTTGGCAATTGCCATGGCGGTAATGGCTGCGGCCGGTCTCGTGGACAAATCCAGGTGTTCGAAAACAATCTTCATTGGAGAGCTAGCGCTCGATGGTTCCATCAAACCGGTGAACGGGATCCTCGCGGCCGTGATTGCCGCGAAAGACCTAGGTTTCGACTTGGTGGTGCCGTTGGCAAACCTTGCCGAAGCCAAACTGATTACTGGTCTCAACGTAGTTGGATTCGATCACCTCACTCAGGTGGCAGCTTCTTTCGGCGCTCGAGTAGAACCAATTCACTTGCGAACAGAGACGAATCCAAAAGTTCAACCCGAAGCCCAAGTTACCTGCTTTAGCGAAGTGATTGGTCAAGACGACGCTATTGATGCAATGAAAGTGGCTGCGGTTGGGGGTCACCACATCCTGCTTTATGGCCCGCCAGGAGCCGGTAAGACCATGCTGGCGAGTAGGTTGCCAGGCATTCTGCCCGAACTTTCCGAATCGGAGGCAATCGAGGTCTCGGCGATTAGATCGGTGGCTAAACTCGAGGTTCTCTCCCTTCCGAAGCGACCATCGTTTCAGGCACCTCATCACACGGCGTCGCTGGTGTCGATGGTCGGCGGCGGCGGAGCTCAACCTCGTCCTGGTTTGATTTCTCTGGCTCACAACGGAGTTTTGTTTATGGATGAAGCCCCAGAATTTCAATCAAGTGTGCTGGAAGCTCTAAGGCAACCACTCGAGTCTGGTGCCATAACCATTAGTCGGGCGAGTGGTCACGCAACATTTCCGGCACAGTTTCAACTTGTTTTGGCAGCCAACCCTTGCCCCTGTGGCCATGCGGTTGGCTCGGGAAAATCTTGCACTTGTTCGGCAACCGCAAAACTTCGTTATAAGAGCCGAATCTCCGGCCCGCTTTCGGATCGCTTGGATTTGCGTTTGGAGCTGTCTTCGGTTGGAACAAGCCAGTTACTGGCTCAGTCGAGCCCTTCGACTAAAACCTCAGTGGAGCTCCGGGCTGAAGTAACTGCCGCCCGTAGTCGAACCAGAGAGAGGCTTGCAAAAACGCCCTGGCGCTTGAATGGGCAGGTTCCTGGGCCTTACTTACGAAGGGAACTCAGGCTTCCCAGGGTTGCCACGAAAACTCTAGACAGCGCTCTGGATCGGGGATTACTTTCTATGCGCGGCTACGACCGATGTCTGCGAGTCGGATGGAGTTTAGCTGATCTGAATGGCCATCAAACACCAACAGCAGACGACGTGGCACTTGCCAGCTACCTTCGAGGAAACGAGTTATGAAAAGCAAGTCAATTCGCCGTGACTTTGAGCATACGAATTTTGAGGAAGTCCGGGCGCGTATTGCATGGAATGCAATTGCCGAACCGGGTGATCGAATGGCTGGCCAAATCATTCGAGAGCACGGAGCGGTGGAGGCTCTCAAAATCTTTAGAGATCCCGCTGGCTTTAGTTCCGAATACGTTTCGGCTCTGGAACGGTGGTCTTCTCGCTACTCGTCAAATCTCGCGGATACGAGGATCGACCTAGCCAAAAAGCACGATCTCAAGCTACTCGTGCCTACCGATGAAATTTGGCCCAAGCGACTAAGCGACCTAGGCGAACATTCACCACTCCTAATTTGGTATCGCGGTTCGGTCGAGAAGTTCGAAGAGTTCGATAAGTCAATCTCGATCGTTGGTTCGAGAAATGCAACTCATTACGGGCAGAGGGTTACCTCAGACCTCGTGAAAACCCTCACGGAAGAACGGGTAGCAATCGTTTCCGGTGGTGCACTCGGTATCGACGCAGTTGCACATCGGGCAACGCTAGCCATGCGAGGAACAACTGTGGCCATCATGGCCGGCTCCCTAGATAACCCTTACCCGGCCGCTAATTTAGAACTTTTTGAACAGATTGCATACACGGGTCTAGTACTGAGCGAGATGAGCCCCGGGTCAAAACCCACGAGGTGGCGATTTTTGCAGCGAAACCGCTTGATTGCTGCTTTGAGTGAAGCACTCGTGGTTACCGAAGCTGGCTGGCGTTCTGGCTCAATCAACTCGGTCAATCACGCCTCCGATCTCGGCCGCCCGGTTTTCGCCGTTCCCGGCCCAATTACGTCTCCTGCCTCTGCGGGCTGCAATCGTTTGATCCGCGATGGACAGGCGAGCCTGTTGGTTGATGTTGAAGACTTGCCAACGGAATTGGGTTGGCGTGGCACAGCAGTAGACACCGCAGAAAGTCTGGGAGCTCTAGAAATAAGAGTGTTGGATGTGCTGAGCAGGAGAGAGGCTACCATCGACTCGCTACAAACTCAGAGCGGCCTGGCCATGCATGAACTGAAGATTGCCCTGGGGAGTCTTTCAATTTTGGGGCTGGCAACCCAGGGAAAAACGGGCTGGAAAAGTGTTAATTAGCGAAGAATCCAAATGAATTTACCAATTTGTTACTTTCGGGGCACTTTTAGACCTGCGTACTAATTTGGTTCGTTGTAGATTAGGGGAGTGTTTAGCAAGGAAGCCGAACAGAAGATCACAGGACACAGTCCTCGTGAACTCGCTTGGCGCAGATTCAAGAGCAACAAGGTTGCGATCCCGGCACTAGTCATTGCCGTCTTGATTTCGCTTGCCGTGATTGTTGCACCTCTAATCTATTCCGTCCTAGGTATCGACCCTGAAGCTCGTGACCTAAGCGCGCTCGATGAACGCGGTGAGATCGTTGGCGATTCTGGAGGAATTTCTTGGAAGCACCCGTTTGGTGTAGTTCCTGGCATCGGCTATGACACCCTCGCCCGCATGCTTTTCGGTGCTCGAGTTTCATTCCTAATCGCTCTTGCGGCAACCTTCGTGACAGTTATTCTCGGCCTCTTCTTCGGAATCATGGGAGGCTACTTCCGTGGACGCATCGATGGTGTCATCGGTCGCTTCACCGACTTCTTGCTTGCTTTCCCACAGTTCTTCATGATCCTTGCCTTGAGTGCACCGCTGGTTGACCGCATTCAGCGTTCTGGAATTGCCCACGATAATGAAGCTCGAATTCTTTACCTAATCCTGATCTTCTCCGTATTTGGTTGGCCTTACCTGAGCCGAATCATTCGCTCGCAGGTGATTTCCATCCGCGAACGCGACTTCGTGATGTCGGCTCGTGCCCTCGGTGCATCGAATACCCGCATCCTGCTCAAGGAAGTACTTCCAAACGTCTGGACCCCGATCATCATCTTCGTTTCGCTTTCGCTACCCGGCTACCTGAGCGCGGAAGCCGTCTTCTCTTACCTGGGTATTGGAGTTCAGCCTCCAATGCCAACCCTCGGTGTGATCATCGCCGACTCGACACACTACATGATGAACGACGCCACCTACTTCTTCATTCCGTCACTGACACTGATTCTTTTGGTGTTGGTCTTCAACTTGCTCGGAGATGCCTTGCGCGATGCGCTTGACCCGAAGAGTGAGACATAAGACTTACTCCAACTGGAGTAATACAAATAAACATCAACACCTTAGGAGGGTGAAATGTTGAAAGGCAAAAAGACGCTGAAGGTAGCACTTGCTGCTATCGCGGCGACTACGCTTGCCAGCGGACTGCTAACCGGCTGTTCCTCAGGCGCAAGCGCAGGTACCATTACGTACCTAACCAACCAGGATGCCTGGACCCACGCTGACCCACAGCGTAACTACACCGGTCGCGACATCGCATGGTTCGGTTCATACCTGAACCGCACCCTAACTGCGTATGACCGTGCACCTGGTGCAGCTGGTTCTGCTGTTGTTCCAGACATGGCTACCGACACCGGTCGCGCATCGAACGACAACAAGACCTGGGAGTTCACCCTACGCGATGGTGTTACCTTTGAGGACGGCAGCGCAGTTACCTGTGAAGACATCAAGTACGGTGTTTCGCGCACCTTCGCTACCGATGTAATCACCGACGGTCCTACCTATGCAATCGGTATGTTGGACATCCCAACCGACCCTGCAACCGGTGCATCAACCTACAAGGGCCCATACTCGACCGACGCAACCAACGACGTTGCTTCGTTCGACAAGGCAATCACTTGCTCGGCTGACCACAAGACCATTACCTTCAACCTGAAGCGTTCGGTCGGTGACTTCAACTACACCGTGACCTACCTATCCTTCGGTCCAGTACCAAAGGCCAAGGACACCGGTGACCAGTACGACCTAAGCCCAGTTTCGACTGGTCCATACAAGATCAAGTCGTACAAGGCCAAGGACCAGATGGTTCTAGTTCGCAACGACAAGTGGAAGGCAGACTCTGACCCTCTACGTGCCAAGCGCGCATTCCCAGACAAGATTGTTGTCAAGTTTGGTGTTGCAGCTGAGGTTCTAGACCAGACACTTCTAACCGACAAGAACAAGACTGCTGTCTCGCTAGACGCACTTCAGCCAACTAACTTGACTGCTGTGTTCGACGCTGACGGTAACCCTGTCAAGAAGTACGCGGACCGCGCGATCAACGTTTACGACCCATACGTAACCTACGCAGCTGTCAACGTAAAGAAGCTGAACTGTCTACCACTTCGCAAGGCTATTTACTACGCGAAGGACTTCAAGGGTCTGATCACCCTAAGCGGTGGCCAGGCTCTAGCCGGTGACCCAGCCGACGGTGCAATCAAGCCTCTAATGGGTCTTGACTACGCTAAGACTGGTCTTGCTGAAGGCGACAAGGACTGGAAGCCAGAAGGTAACGTCGAGAAGGCTAAGGCCCTCATGGACGAAGCCAAGACTGCATGTCCAGAGCTTTACGCTCGTGCAACCGACCCAGCACGCGGTATCACCTACGACACCCGCGACACCGAAGTTGCTAAGAAGGCTGCCGCCATCTGGATCGCTGCTTTGGCTCGTGTTGGTATCACCATCAAGTTCAACTTCATTGAGTCTGGTAAGTACTACGCAGTAGTTCTAGACGCAACCAAGCAGGGCGACCTATCGGCTGCTGGTTGGGCTCCAGACTGGGCTAACGCTTCGACCGTTATCCCTGAGTTGTTCACCCAGGAAGGTGGATTCCCAATGTCGCAGAACTGGGACGACCCAGCTTACCCAGCCTTCAAGGAGCGCGTTGTAGCGAACCTTTCGCAGGCTGACCGTAAGAAGCAGGGTGCCGAGTGGGCCGCTCTAAACCAGTACGCAATGGACCAGCAGTGGATCATTCCAGGCGTATTCTCGAAGACTCAGGAAATCTGGGGTTCGAAGATTGGTGGAGCGTTCTTCTGGGAGCCACAGGGTTCACTATCATTCGGTGACCTCTACACCAAGTAACAACTGATTGATTGTTCCGTGGTGCCGGAGCTTAGGTTTCGGCACCACGGGCATTCATCAAACAAATCTCTAGTTTTTTCGAAAGGTAATGATGAACGGTATCTCTGCGTACATCGCTCGTAGATTGGGCATTACGCTGCTCATCCTGCTTGCGGTTAGCTTCGCCGTTTACGTGATCTTTTCGCTTCTCCCTTACGACCCGGCTGCTCTTACCTGCGGTAAGAACTGCAACGATCCGGGCATCATCGAGGCCAACCGCATTCGCCTCGGTTACGACAAGCCGTTCTGGGAACAGTACTGGCTTTTCCTCAGCGGTCTTTTCGTAGGCCGCTCATTCGGAACCGGCGCTGCCGCAATCTTCTGCCCAGCTCCTTCGTTTGGTTATTCTTTCCAGCAGCACGCCTGCGTCACCAACCTCTTGGGCGACGCTCTTCCAGTAACCATCTACCTGGCTGTTGGTGCACTAATTCTTTGGTTGATTGTTGGTGTTGGCCTCGGAATTATCGCGGCAAGATTCCGCGGAAAAATATGGGACACCCTTTCAACCGCTTTCGTCCTCGTTGGTACCTCGCTACCAACCTTCCTCACCGGTTTGATGCTCATCATCTTCCTGGTTATCAAGCTGGACGGATCGCCGTTCCCATCTGACGGATACACAGCTCCTGAAGAAGATTTTGGCCAGTTCCTGCTGAGCATGATTTTGCCGTGGGTTACTTTGGCGTTTGCCTTCGCAGCGATTTACACGCGTTTTGTTCGCAGCCAGATTCTTGAAATTTCCACCGAAGACTACATTCGAACCGCAAAGGCTAAGGGCCTTAGCGACGGCCGTATTCTCGGCAAGCACACCCTGCGTGCAGCGTTGGCACCAATCGTGACCATGGCCGGCCTGGACTTTGCCGGTCTGCTCGGTGGTGCGATTCTTACCGAAGCAGTTTTCAACCTGCCTGGCATGGGTCGCCTCTCGCTCAAAGCCGTGGTCGACATTGACCTTCCAGTAATCGTTGCAACCACGATTTTGGCCGCAGCAATCGTCGTAGTTATGAACATGATCCTCGATATCGCCTACGCCTTTATCGACCCGAGAGTGAGGGTCTAATGTCTTTGCTTTCCGTTCGCGACCTACGCGTTGAATTCAAAACCCCGGACGGCGTGGTTAAGGCTGTCGCCGGTGTTTCGTTCGACCTAAACCCTGGTGAAACCGTAGCCATTGTTGGTGAATCCGGTTCGGGTAAGTCGGTAAGCAACCTCGCCTACATGGGTTTGCTACCAGCTTCCAAGACCACCATTAGCGGTGAAGTATTGCTCGAGACTGATTCCGGTGTCGTAAACCTAATCGGCATGGACAACGACAACCTGCGCAAGATCCGCGGTAAAGACATCGCCATGATTTTCCAGGACCCAATGTCGGCTCTTCACCCGTACTACACGATTGGTGACCAGCTGATTGAAGCCCACCAGGTTCACAACAACGTGGACAAGTCGGTAAGCCGCGACCGTGCGGTTGAGCTTCTCGCTTTAGTCGGTGTGGCAAACCCTGCCGAGCGTATGGCTTCATACCCACACCAGTTCTCCGGCGGTATGCGTCAGCGCGTGATGATTGCAATGGCACTCATGAACAACCCAAAGGTTTTGATTGCTGATGAGCCAACCACCGCTCTCGACGTAACCGTTCAGGCTCAGATTTTGAAGCTATTGAGCGACCTTCAGGCTCGTTTCGGCATGGCGGTAATCCTGATTACGCACGACCTCGGTGTTGTTGCCGGCGCAGCCGACCGCGTAAACGTTATGTATGGTGGTCGTCTCGTTGAGAGCACCGGCGTAAACGAGATTTACGAAAACCCAATGATGCCTTACACCGTTGGTCTTCTCGACTCGATTCCTCGCATGGACCAGGGCCACGGTAAGCGACTTCGCGCCATTCCAGGCCAGCCGCCGTCACTCATCAAACTCGGTGAGGGTTGCGCCTTTGCCGCCCGTTGCGAGCGTAAGAAGGAACTTCCAGAGGGCACCTGCGACACTTCGCCAGAGCTCAAAGAAGTCAAGCCAGGTCACCTAGTTCGTTGCCACCTCTATGCAGCAAAGGGAGCGTCCAAGTGAACGAACCGCTACTCGAAGTAACCGACCTTCAGAAGTTCTTCCCAGTTTCTGGCCCTGGTATTTTCTCGCGCGACCGCGGTGTAAACAAGGCCGTCAACGGTCTGAGTTTCAAGCTACACGCTGGTGAAACCCTAGGACTCGTTGGTGAGTCGGGTTGTGGAAAGTCGACCGCTGGCCGAACCATCTTGAAGCTTTACGAGCCAACTGCCGGTTCGATCAAGTTTGAGGGCGAAGAAATTTCTGGTTACTCGAACGCCCAGATGAAGCCGCTGCGCACGAAGATGCAGATGATTTTCCAGGACCCACAGTCTTCGCTAAATCCTCGCCAATCGGTTGGTGCAATCATCTCGGCATCTTATGAAGTGCACAAGATCAAGCCTGAGGGCGGAGTAAAGCGCGCTGTTCAAGACCTACTTGAGCGTGTTGGACTGAACGCCGAACACTTCGACCGCTACCCACACGAGTTCTCGGGTGGTCAGCGTCAGCGCATTGGTATTGCTCGCGCTCTCGCACTCAACCCAAAGTTCATCGTTTGTGACGAGCCGGTTTCTGCTCTAGACGTTTCGATTCAGGCGCAGGTGGTAAACCTGTTGAGCGACATCCGCGACGAATTCGGCATGGCCTACCTGTTCATTGCCCACGATTTATCGGTGGTTCAGCACATATCCGACCGCGTTGGTGTGATGTACCTGGGCAAGATGATGGAGATCGCTCCAACCGACTCGATTTACTCGACCCCGCACCACCCATACACCAAGGCGCTTCTTTCTGCGGTGCCGATTCCAGATCCGAAGCTTGAGCGTAAGCGTGAGCAGATCGTGCTTACCGGTGAACTGCCAAGCCCAATGAAACCTCCAACCGGATGTGTTTTCAGCACTCGCTGCTGGAAGGCAACCACAAAGTGCTTCGAGGTTGAGCCTTTATTGCAAAAGGTTGGCAAGGCCGAAGTTGCCTGCCATTTCCCTGAGTAAGTCTTAACCTGTTCAGGTGCTACCTAGTTTTGCCTCGGCAATCGATCGTTACCGCACCCATCTTGAGGCTGGCCGCGGCTACTCCAAGCACACCATCAAGGGATATCTAACCGACCTTGCGGACCTCCTCGACTTTCTGGAGGTCGAAGGTATCGTTCAGGTGGCAGACATCGACCTTGAGGCACTTAGAGCCTGGCTCTACAGCCTAAGTCAGCGGGAGATGGCAAAGTCTTCGATGGCTCGCAAAACCGCCGCAGTTCGCTCGTTTACGGCATGGCTTTTCGAGCAGGGTGAGCTGGATAACGATCCAGGCCTACGACTTCGAACCCCAAAGGCAAATAAGTCGCTTCCTAAGGTGGCTTCGCGTGAAGCCATGGCCGAGGTGTTTTCTGCTCTTGAGGCTGCTGCTGCGGAAGGTGAACCTGATGCGATTCGCGACCTGTTGGTGGTTGAGCTTCTCTATGCCACCGGCGCTCGAGTTAGCGAGCTTTCTGGTTTGAATCTCGGCGACATCGACGAGAGCCGCCGATTGATTCGAGTCACCGGTAAGGGAAACAAACAGCGCATGATTCCATACGGTCTGCCGGCCGAGACTGCGTTAAACAATTGGCTCACCAAGGGTCGTCCGGCGCTGGTGAGCGGCAAGACCTCATTCGAGTTACTAGTGAACTCCAAGGGAACCAGACTCGGAACTCGTCAGATCTACGAGGTAGTTGCCAACGCCTTGGCAGGTACCGCGGTTGGCGCTGCCGGCCCCCACACGCTTAGGCACACCGCTGCAACTCACCTCTTGGATGGTGGAGCAGATCTTCGAGCCGTACAGGAACTTCTCGGCCACGCCAGCCTGGGTACCACCCAGATTTACACCCACGTCAGCATTGAGCGCCTGAAGGAAGGATACAAGTCTGCCCATCCAAGGGCTTGAGTCGGCTGGGTGAAAGCCCGCCAATCATCACCAGGGGTGAGAGGTAACCATTCTGGTTGCGCATTGAAAAATGCAGGCAAACCCTAGACCCGCAGTGTGATGGGTAATTCGGGCTGGGGCAGACCTCGCCGATTACCTGATCTGAAGAGACCTTGGTTCCAACCACAAGTGTTGAACAGACCGGCTCATAGGAAGTCTTTAGGCCACCGCCATGCTCAATGGTTACCACCGAACGATTTACGACAACGCCGCTAAATGCAACCGTTCCGGCATGGCTCGCATAAACGCTTTGGTTTGCCTTTGCCAGGTAATCCACGCCCCGATGGCCAGCCGACCAATCGGCGCTTGGCTGCAAGAACTCACGTGCCAGAACAGGGGAGTCCAGTGGGGCCCGCCAAGTATCTACCTCTGCGGCGATAGCCGGTTTCGGAGTAAAGCTCACCAGGAGGGCTCCCGCAAAGAACAGTAGGAGTAAGAGCGTGCGATCGAGTTTCATGAACTTAACCTTGCGTTGTCCAAAAGTTTGTGGCGCTCGCGGAGGAAAACGGTGGAAAACCTAGTGTTTTGGCTGTTAGTCTTGTACCAGCAACGTTCCAAACGTTGACTTCGCGTGTCGAGCATCATCGAAAACACTTCAGTCCAGCTTTCTGGTCGTTTTTGATGCGACACCAGGTGTGACCGGCAACCGCCGGGAGCAATTAACTGAGTGGCACAATTACGTGCCAAAAGGAGAAACTGCCATGGCAGTAGTAACTATGCGCGACATGCTTGACAGCGGCGTGCACTTCGGGCACCAGACCCGTCGTTGGAACCCAAAGATGAAGCGTTTCATCTTGACCGACCGTTCTGGCATCTACATCATCGACCTACAGAAGTCGCTAACCCACATCGACCAGGCCTACTCGTTCGTCAAGGACCTAGTAGCAGCCGGTGGTTCGATCATGTTCGTGGGAACCAAGAAGCAGGCTCAGGAAGCCATCGCTTCGCAGGCTCAGCGCGTCGGCCAGCCATACATCAACGAGCGTTGGTTGGGTGGTCTTCTGACCAACTTCCAGACCATCCAGAAGCGTCTAACCCGCCTAAAGGAACTTGAGGTCATGGACTTCTCGGGCGAGACCAAGACCGGTCTTACCAAGAAGGAACTTCTAATCCTTCGCCGCGAGAAGGACAAGCTAGAGAAGTCGCTCGGTGGTATCCGCAACGTAACCCGTCAGCCTTCGGCTCTCTGGGTTGTTGACACCAACAAGGAACACCTTGCAATCACCGAAGCCAAGAAGCTCGGAATCCCAGTTATCGGTATCCTCGACACCAACTGTGACCCAGACGAGGTCACCATCGGTATTCCTGGAAACGACGACGCAATCCGTTCGATCGCTCTTCTGACCCGCGTAATTGCCGATGCAGTTGCCGAGGGTCTAAAGGCAAAGCACTCGAAGCCTGAAGAGGCCGAGCCGCTAGCCGAGTGGGAGCAGGAACTACTAAGCACCGATGCAGCAGCTCCAGCAGCTGAGGCAGCACCAGCAGAGAAGGACGCAGAGTAATGGCGAACTACACCGCAGCAGACGTAAAGGCCCTACGCGAGCGCTCTGGCGCTGGCATGATGGACTGCAAGAGCGCCCTAGACGAAGCCAACGGCGACGTCGAGAAGGCCATGGAGGTTCTACGCCTCAAGGGTCTAAAGGGTGTTACCAAGCGCGAAGGTCGCACCACCAGCAACGGTCTAGTTGTTGCTCGTGTTATCGGCGGTACCGGTTACCTACTGGAATTAGCTTGTGAAACCGACTTCGTTGCTAAGGCAGACAAGTTCATTGCTCTTGCAGAGTCGATCGCAGACGCAGTTTCGGCTGCCGGCGCAAAGACCCTGGACGCAGCTTTGGCCGCAGACCTAAACGGTAAGACCGTTGGCGATGCAATCAACGACGAAGCAGCAATCATGGGCGAGAAGGTTGAACTTCGCCGTGTTGCAGTTGTCGAGGGTGCCAAGGTTGACGCTTACCTACACCGCACCAGCAAGGACCTACCTCCACAGGTTGGTGTTCTAGTTGCGTACTCGGGTAACGACGACGAGACCGCACACGACGTGGCTGTTCACATCGCTGCATTCTCGCCAGCTCACCTAACCCGCGACGACGTGGACGCAGAGGTTGTTGCAACCGAGCGTCGCATCGCCGAAGAGACCGCACGTAACGAGGGCAAGCCTGAGGCTGCTCTTGCCAAGATCGTTGAAGGCCGTGTCACCGGCTTCTTCAAGGAGAACGTACTTCTCGAGCAGGACTTCGCAAAGGACAACAAGTTGTCGGTTGCCAAGGTTCTTGAGAACGCGGGTCTTGAGGTTGCAGGCTTCGTACGTTTCCGCGTAGGCGCCTAAAGCAAATTTATGGAGAGGGCTCGGCCAAATCGGTCGGGCCTTTTCCTTTGCCACAAATAAGATGGAGTTAGGAGGAAGCCATGGCACACAAGCGTCGCGTTCTATTGAAACTTTCGGGTGAGGCGTTCGGTGGCGGCACCCTGGGTGTGAACCCAGACTTCGTGGCTGCCTTCGCCAAGGAAATTGCCGAGGGTGCAAAAACCACCGAGATTGCAATCGTGGTTGGTGGCGGTAACTTCTTCCGCGGAGCCGAACTTTCGCAGCGCGGCATGGACCGCTCCCGTGCCGACTACATGGGTATGCTCGGCACCGTGATGAACGCTCTCGCACTACAAGACTTCCTCGAGCAGGCTGGCGTTGACACTCGCGTTCAGTCGGCTATCACCATGGCTCAGGTAACCGAGCCATACATCCCGCTTCGCGCCATCCGTCACCTCGAAAAGGGTCGCGTTGTGATCTTCGGTGCCGGAGCCGGTATGCCTTACTTCTCAACCGACACCGTGGCCGCCCAGCGTGCTCTCGAGATCAAGGCCGATGAGGTTTTGGTTGCCAAGAACGGCGTGGACGGCGTTTACTCGGCCGACCCAAAGAAGGACCCTAAGGCCAAGCGCCTAGAGAAGATCAGCTACCAGGAAGCCCTCGTTCAGGGTTTGAAGGTGGTTGACGCAACCGCGTTCAGCCTCTGCATGGACAACAAGATGCCAATGCGTGTTTTCGGCATGCAGGGCAAGAACAACATCACCGACGCCATCAAGGGCAAGGCCATCGGAACCTACGTTTCCGCCTAAATCTTTCAAACAAGGAGAATCAATTGATTTCTGAAATCATCGCGACCACCAAAGACAAGATGGACAAGGCAGTTGAAGCTGCCAAGGACGACTTCTCATCGGTTCGTACCGGACGCGCCAACCCTGCCATGTTCCAGAAGATCATGGTCGACTACTACGGCACCGGAACCCCACTGGGTCAGCTCGCTTCGATGCAGAACCTTGAGGCTCGCACCCTGGCCATCACTCCCTACGACAAGAGTGCGCTGATCACCATTGAGAAGGCGATCCGCGACGAGCCAAACCTCAACGCAACCCTGAATAATGATGGAACTACCATCCGCGCTTCGCTTCCAGACCTTACCGAAGATCGTCGTAAGGAATACGTGAAGCTGGTCAAGGGCAAGGCCGAGGACGCTCGTGTTGCAGTGCGCAACATTCGCCGCAAGGGCAACGACGACCTAGCCGCTCTAAAGAAGGACGGCGCTGCCGGAGAAGACGAGCTAGCCCGTGCCGAAAAGGAACTTGACGCTCTAACCAAGGCACACGTTGATGCCATCGACGAGGCTCTAAAGCGCAAGGAAGCCGAGCTGCTCGAGGTCTAGTGTCCACGAATCAGAGTCAAGACGGCGGACGCAGCCTCTCCAAGTCGGTAGCCTACGGGTTACTTTTGGGTGGGCTCTTCCTGCTCTCAATCCTGATTGTTAAAGAACTATTCATCGTCCTAGTGGCTGCTGCCGTTGGTTTTGGGGCCTGGGAACTTTCTACCGCGCTTCGTCAGAAGGGCTGGTATGTGCCCCGCGTACCGGCGGTAATCGGTTCGGTACTGATCATGCCGGCAACCTACATTTGGGATGCCAAGGGTCAGTGGATCGCCACCCTGGCAACTTCGCTGGCACTCATGATTTGGCGACTGGTTCACATTCTCTGGGAAAAGCGTCGAAGCGTGGAGCAAACTTTCGCCGAGACTGTTCGCGACCTTGCCGCAGCGGCGTTCCTGATTGTCTATGTTCCGCTCACCCTCTCGTTCTCGATTCTTCTGCTGAAGCACGACAAGATTTGGGTGCTGGCCTTCGTGGTGCCGGTTGCCCTTATCGACACCTTCGGTTACCTGGTCGGGCGCAAGCTGGGTCGTCACAAGTTGGCGCCTGGGGTTAGCCCGAAGAAGACTTGGGAAGGCTTGGCGGCATCGATTATTGCCGGTGTGGTTTCGGCCTTTAGCCTGGTCGTGTTTGTTGCGGGTAAGCCTTGGTGGGCCGGCCTCGTCTTGGCTGCGGTGCTGATTCTCGCGGCGGTCTTTGGGGACCTCGCCGAATCGCTCATCAAGCGCGACCTGGGCATCAAAGACATGTCTTCGCTGCTGCCAGGTCACGGCGGCATCATGGATCGCCTCGACTCGCTGCTACCGGCAGCATTGGTCACCTACGTCTTCGTCACTATTTTCGGGTTCTAGGAGTGAATCATGGCTTCGTTCAAGAAAGTTACTAAGGGCAAGCTCGGTTACGAACCGGCAGAGGTTGATGCCTTTATCGCCAGAGCTCGCGACCAGTACAACAACGTAGCCGCCCAGATCCTCGACTGGCGCGACATCACCTCGCAGAAGTTCGCTCTCACCAAAGGTGGGTATGAAATTGCCGCGGTTGACCTGGCCATCGAGAAACTTCAAGACACCTTTGCCGAGCGCGAACTCGGGCGCAAGGCCAATCCGTTTGCTCCAAGCCTTTCTGGATCGATTCTCACCGAGCTTCGAGTGCTACTTCTGGGTCGCACTAGTCGTCCTAGAAGTAAGCGGTTCGACAAGGTCGGTGTCATGGCTGTGGGCTATTCTCGCAAAGAGGTTGATGCGCTGCTCACGATTGCTCACGAGTATCTTGAAGGCGAAGAGAACCTCACCATTTCGGATCTTCGTGATCTAACTTTTAAAGTAACTCGGGGAGGTTACGTTGAGTCTCAGGTTGATGCGTTCATCGAGCGCTTGGTCGAGTATGTCCAAACGAAGCGTTTCGGTGGGCATAGTGTTCCTAACCCTATTGGTCAGTTTGGCGCAGCCAGCGACGGCCAAGCCCCAAACAACCCATACAGCGAATACAACTAGTACCGCACTCAAATACGCAAAGACTCTGAAGCCCAAGGTTTGGGCTAGCCACGACGGTTACGCGCGTTCCCAATTCTCAAGCGGCTGGGGAGACATCACTGTTCAGGGGCGCAGCTGTGACCTACGAAACTACATTTTGATGCGCGACCTAAAGAACGTTGTTCATCGAGCATCCGACTGGTGCATCGTTCAATCGGGCACGCTCAACGATCCCTACACCGGCAAAGTAATCAAGTTTGTGCGGGGAGTGGGCACCTCTAACGCCGTGCAGATCGACCACGTTGTGGCCCTTAGCAACGCCTGGAGTACCGGCGCGCAACTGCTGAGCTCAACCAGCCGCTACCAGCTCGCCAACGACCCGCTGAACCTGCTGGCCGTGGACGGGCCGACCAACGGTCAAAAGAGCGACAGCGACGCCGCCAACTTCCTGCCACGGGCTTCTTACCGGTGCAAGTACGTTGCTCGTCAGCTTTCGGTGAAACGCAAGTACCACCTCTGGGTTACCCCGAGTGAGAAATCGGCCATGATTTCGGTGCTTTCAACCTGCCCGAAGCAGAGGCTGCCCTAGATTTGGGGCTAGTTTTCGCAACTTTCGCTAACTAAACTTAAATTTTGTTGTGAATTTAGGTTTGGAGGTGTGAATTGGGTCGTCACGAAGCAGAACGCAAATCCGTTTGGAGTTTCGTCGGTGCACCGCTTCGCACCATCGCTCGATTCACCGGCATTTCGGCCGTCGTAGAGCGCCTCAAGAGCCGTAAGACCCTTGGTTGGTCATTCAGCGCCGCGCTCGTCCTAGTAACCGTGGTCGACCCTTATTCCGGCACGCTGGCGTCATATGCATCTCAGCGTGAATACGTGAACTACTTTGAAACCGACAACCAGCCGGTAACCGTTGAGCTAACTCGAGGCGGATACGAGGTTCTTACCGGAAGCGAAGCGAAGTCGGTTTTCGTTGAACTTGCCGAAATCCCAGCCAAGGACACGGTTCAGGCCATCGCCTACGGCAAGATAGGTCAGTTCGGCTGGGGACGCGATCAATACTCTTGCCTGGTCAAGCTTTGGAACCGCGAATCCAACTGGCGTGTGAACGCTTACAACACGTCGTCTGGTGCCTATGGCATTCCTCAGGCGCTGCCTGGCAACAAGATGGCTACCGCCGGCCCAGACTGGCTAACCAACCCAGAAACTCAGATCAACTGGGGACTCAGCTACATCAGCGCGCGCTACGGCTCGCCTTGTTCGGCACTTTCGCACTCCGACGCCAAACGCTGGTACTAATGCCACGCTCGAACCGCCCAAAGCGCTCTAAGCGCGAAGAACCAGAAGAGCTAAATCTCGCCGCCATTCGTTACGGCTCGAGGCGGTCTGAAACCAAGCGCGGCGTGGTCTACATCGTTCAGCCCACCAACGGCAAAAACGCTGAAGAAGACAAAACCTGGATCTGCCCGAACTGCCACAAAAACATCACTCCGGGAACCAACCACCTGGTTGCCTGGGACGACATCAGGGGAGTAGATACCCGACGTCACTTCCACACCGCCTGCTGGACCATGTTTCAGGGGCCGCTGCTTTGAGCGAAGTTATTGAGATTCGCTCGGGGGTTGAACTTCCGGCGAATCGAGAACCGATTTCTTTCGTCACCAGCGATGGTCTAACTCTGGTGGGTGAGTTGGCTCTTCCAATCGACCGCCCACCGGTGGCAACCCTGGTGACTTTTCACCCGCTTCCAACCCACGGCGGGTTCATGGACTCACACGTTTACCGTAAGGCGTCGAACCGTTTGCCGGCGTTGGCCGATTTGGCGGTCTTGCGCTTCAATACCCGCGGAACCTCTTCACCGAGAGGCACTAGCGAGGGAGCCTTCGGCGAGGGAATTACCGAAAGAGCCGATGTCGAAGCTGCCATCAACTTTGCGATTTCGCGAGGCTTGCCAAACCTATGGATGGTGGGTTGGAGTTTCGGTACCGAATTGACGCTCAAGTACGGTTACGACAAGCCGGTTCTGGGAGCGATTCTGCTGTCGCCACCGCTGCATCGAACCAACTCGGAAGAGCTGGCCAGGTGGTCGGGTAATGGCAAGCGAGTAATTGCGCTGGTGCCAGAGTTCGACGACTACCTGCAACCGGCTGAAGCCACGAAGCGTTTTTCGGTCATCTCACAGGCTGAAGTAATCGGGGTTGAGGGCGCCAAGCACCTCTGGGTTGGCGAAACCGCAACCTCGAGAGTCTTGAACGAAATCGTTAGGGCTGTGAATCCGGCTCGCTATCCGCTTCCGGTAACCTACACGCTCTAGAGCTTGTCTTGGCGTGGCATCCAGACCTGGCGAAGCACCAAGATCACCGAGGCTGCCACAGGGATGGCCACAAGAGCTCCCATGATTCCCAAAAGCGCTCCTCCGGCCATAGCGGCAACCACGACGACACCGCCCGGAACCGAAACAGCTTTCTTCATGACGCGAGGGCTGATTACGTAGGCCTCGATCTGCATGTAGATCAAGTAGTAGATTCCGATGGCAAGAGCGGTCCCCGGGTTCACGGTGAGCGCAACCAGGGTAACGAGGGAAGCTCCCGAGATTGCTCCAACCAGAGGAATTAGAGCTAGCAGGAAGCAGAAAAACGCTAGGACGATGGAGTAGGGAACACCCAATAGGCTCATCACGATAAAGCCGAGACCAGCGTTGATGCTGGCGATGGTAGCCTGGCCGCCAACGTAACGACCTACCGAAGCTGCCACCTCCTCGGAGATCTCCGAGAACTTGGTGCGGCGGCTCTTTGGAACCAGTGCGTAAACAAACTTCTTGAAGCGTCCGAGCGAAGCCATGAAGTAAAGGCTCAGGGTGACGATCACCACGAAGCCGACCACGCCGTTCACAAGGTTGATACCAACCTGAACCACGCCACCGAGCATGACCGGCCAGTTCTTTGAGTCTGCGATGTACGTGGAAACGCTGGCGATGGCGTTTGAGATCGCTCCGTTGAACTGTGAGTCAAGTGATTCCACGATTGGCAGGTTGGTCAGGTTCTGAAGCAGGGTTGGTGCCGACTTCACTAGGATGCCGGTTTCTTCGATTGCGGTTGGAATTACGGCAACCAAAAGAGCCGTGGCAATCGCGAGGATTGCCAAAACCACGATCAGGATCGAGACGCTTCGACTTAGCTTGCGAGCCTCGAGCTTGCGAACCAGCGGGTCAAGGCCTAGCGCGATGAAGATCGCGGCTGCCATGTAGGTGAGCACTGTTGCCAGGGTGGTTAGCGATTGCCCAACCATGATTGCCGCTAGGACGCCGAGGCCTCCGAGGAATCCGAATTCAAAGGCGTTGGAAACGCGGAAGCGTCCTGGGTTTTCAGCTTTCGGAGTTTCGTTCTTGGTGGCCATGGCTACTCCGCAATCGACTGTTCGGCAGTGTCGACGACCGAGCGTAGGTTTCTGAGGTAAATAAGAACTGCGTCACGCTCATTGTTTAGCTTGGCAATGGCGGTCTTTAGGCGGCGAACCTCACCTCGTGCCTTGTTTTCGGCTTCCGCGAGAATTGCGCGAGCTTCGGCTTCGGCGTTGACCAGAATCTGCTCGGCCTTTTCCTTGGCTTCGTCGCGGGTGCGCTTGTTGACCGACTTTGCTGCAGCCTCGAGCGTCTCGGCCTCGAGCCTTGCGGCATTGGCCCGAACCTTGGCGGTAGCTAGCGAGCTCTGAGCGTCGTCTAGGTATTTCTGGGTTGCGGCAACCGCTTCCTGGTGCTTGCGCAAGTATTCGGCCTCAGCTTCGGCTCGGCGTCCGGTGAGTTCAAGTTCAAGATCGATTCGGAACTGCTCGCTGATCAGCGCCTCGGCAGCCGAAACATCGACGGTCTTGTTCACCTTGCGGAATTCTATTAGGCGCTGTTCGCTAAGCTTGCGAGCCATTTCGGCCTTCATGAGTTCGGTTTCGCGCTTGGTGGTTGCGCGCAGGCGAGCAGCCTCGGTTGCGATGTTTCCGCGAATCGACCCGGCCTCACGGGTGGCTTCGTCAACGATGTCGGCTGCGGCTGCGGTTGCTTCCTTGATGGCCTGGTCGTAGTCGGCCTTCGCCTGCGACTGTAGGCGCTCGGCGCGACGCTGAGCTTCCGAAACTAGGGAATCGTAGTAGTTCTTGGCTTCCTCGCGAAGATCGGCCAGTTCGCCCTCGAGGTCGGCCAGGACGCGGTCGCGTTCGGCTTCGGCATCGGCAACAATTCGAAGCGACTGCTCTTCTGCGGTGCTGAGAATCAGCGCGGCTCTGGTGCCAACCGAAGCGTAGTTAGGAGCTTCACTCTCGTCCAGACGTGCCTGAAGTTCGGCAGCCAGCTCGTTCTTTTCGCGAAGTTCCGCTGCCAACTGGGCATTCTGAGCGTTTGCCTGCAGCAATTCCTTGCGGAGCAGGCGTAGCGCTTCGTCAACGGCGTCGCGATCGTAACCGCGCATCGCAATTGCGAACTCGTTACCGTCAACGCTCAAAAGGTGCTCCTAGGTGGTTTGGTAGACTGGAAAGCCAGCCACAAGGCACAAGTTTACCCCGATTGGATAGCCATGCGAATTATCATTGCCGTCGCAATGTTCCTGCTTTCCACGGTGCTCGTGCTTCTCGGAATCGCGGAACGAACCGTTTGGGCACCAGAACCAACCAAGGCAATCTCGATTTCGATCGACGCTGCTCGTCCGTTTGTGATTGTTCCTAACTCGGTGCTCAAACTGCACTCCGGAACTCCGGTGGTAAAGGTTGCCGGCCCTGGTCACGTTTATGTTGCTACCGGCCGCGAGGACGACATCCGTGCCTGGATCGGCGGTTCCTCAAAGACCGAAATTGCCTACGACAGCAAAACCAAGAAACTTTCGTCGCAGTCGCTAGAGGGCGTTGACCCGAGTGCCGACCCAACGGGCTCCGACCTTTGGCGAACCGAGCGTTCGGCGCTGACCAAGGTTTCAGCGAAGGTAGATGCCGGTCAGGGTGGGGCAGTGCTACTTGCCAGCGACGGCCTTTCGCCAGCACCGGACAAACTCACCATTGAATGGCAGAGAAACTACGACCTGACGCCTTCCAATCTTTTGATTTATTCCGGTGAAGCGCTGTTGGTGATCACCCTGATTTACAACATCTTCCTGTTCCGCAGTATCCGTAATTCACGTCGTCCTCGCAGACGTCTTCCAAAAGCGCCACACGGTCCTAGGTCTCGTCCGAAGCGTAAGGAATCGACTCTTCCAAGACGCGGTCGTAGAGTGGCCGGTCGAAACTACAGCTGGATTCCAGCGACGTTCGTGGTCGTAGGGCTACTTTCGGGTTGTGCTCCGTCTTCGACAGCTCCAACCCCAACCCCAACCGAAACCTCCGACTCGGCCAGCGCTGCGAAACCGGCCGCTCTGCAGATGGGTCAGATTCGTCGAATAATCACCTCGGTAAGCTCGGTTGCCAAGGCCGGAGACACCGCCCACAACAGTGCCGCTCTTTTGCCTCGCTTCTTCGGACCAGCGCTTGAGATGCGCGATGCCGCATACAACCTGATCAAGAAGACCAGGAAAGCTCCGGCTCTGGAGACCATCTACTCATCGCCAATCACCGTGAGTCTTCCGGCCGCCACCGACCAGTGGCCACGAACCCTGATGGTGGTAACCGGTGCCCAAAAGAAGCGCCTACCGATTCTTCTCGTGCTACGTCAGATGCATCCGCGCGAGCAGTACCAGGTTTGGTACAGCACCACCCTCGTCTCCGGTGTGAAGCTTCCTCGCGTGGCTGCGGTCGCCGACGGTGCGGTACCTGTTCCAAAAGACTCGGCCTACCTAACCGAGCAGCCGATTAACCTGCCAACCATTTACGGCGAAGTAATCGACAAGGGTTCGGAATCGCTTCACTTCGGTAAGTTCGCTCTTGCCCAAGACAGTTTCTACAGCCAGATTTCGAAGATTCAGCAGGATCAGCTGAAGTCGCTAACTAAGGCAAAGCTTGCCTACCAGCATGTTCTAGCAAACGACGAACCTCTCGGGCTGGCTACCGCCGATGGTGGTGCACTGGTTGCCGTCTACATGAAGGACATCACCACAATCAAGCCAACCAAGCGCAACTCGGGAATTACCGTGAACACTCTTGAGCAGGTCATCCTCGGCGCCAAGGGTTCGATCAAGGGTGTGGTTTCAACCTACGGCGACATGCTTCTGTTCTACGTTCCGTCGGTAGGTCAAAACAGCAAGATCACCCTGCTCGGTTGGCAAGCCGGTCTTCTAAAGGTTAAGTCGCTCTAATGTCGCTTACCGGAGGTATGGATCTTTCCAAGTTGAAGGCGCCGGCCAATCCGGCTGCCCAAACTCTGAAGGTTCCAAGTTTTGTAACTCAGGTAACCGAAAGCACCTTGCAATCTCTGGTCAAGATTTCGGCAACTGTGCCGGTCGTCCTCGAATTCTTCGAACAGAACCCGGATGCCAATCTTGAAAAGGTTGTTCGCGAGCAAGCCGGGAAAATAATGCTGGCGCGCGTGAACACCGCCACCGATCCTCGAGTTGCCGCTGCCTTCGGAGTGAAGTCGACTCCTTCGTTTTTCGCGCTGGTTAAGGGGCAACCGGTTCTAGTTGCCGAGGGTCCACTCACCGAGGCGCAGTTTCAGTCGGTGGTTTCCCAGCTGATTTCCGGTGCTGCCGCCCAAGGTGTTTCCGGTCAGTTGGTAGAGGGCGACGTTGCCGACGTGATCCCTGAGCTTCCCAAGCCGCTTCAGGAGGCGCTTGCGCTGGTGGACGGCGGGGAAGTGGACCAGGCTTTCGAACTGCTCACCAAGCTCAAGGCTGAAAACCCTAAGGACGGACCGACCTCGGCACTCCTGGCGCAGGTCAAGTTGATGAAGCGCACCATGAATTGCGATCACGAAGCGATTTTGAAGAGCCAGCCGGCAACCTTTGAAGAGGCTTTCGAGTTGGCCGATGTACTTCTGGCAATCGGTGATTTCGGTTCGAGTTTTGAGATTCTGCTATCGCTATACACCCAGGTTCAGCCTGAAAACCAAGAGCGCATCAAAGAGCGCTTGCTGGAGTACTTCGAAATCGGTGGGCCAACCAACGACGAAGTGAAGAAGGCGCGAGCCAGACTAGCTACTTTGCTTTACTAGCCTTAGCCGGTCTGAACCACACCGCACCGAGCGGTGGCACCTGAACGGTTGCCGAGTGCGGCTGTCCGTGAGAACCCTCGCCGTTTGCTTCAACCTTGCCGAGGTTTCCGATCCCCGAACCGCCGAAGATCTCCGAGTCGGTGTTCAAGATTTCTTCCCAAACTCCGGCGCTAGGAAGCCCTAGCTTGAAGTCGAAGTGCGGGGTGCCGGCGAAGTTGATGACACAGGCAATTGGGTTGCCCTTGTCGTCGAAGCGCACATAGGTGAGAACGTTTTGGCCGGCGTTTCCACCATCGATCCATTGGAAACCGCCGTGCTCATGGTCGCGCTGCCAAAGGGCAGGGTTTTCGAGGTAGATGCGGTTTAGTTCACTGACCAGTTTCTGAAGCTTCTGGTGAGGCTCGTAGTCGAGCACGAACCACTCGAGGCCGGCTTCCTGATTCCATTCGGCAACCTGACCGAACTCGCTACCCATGAACAGCAGCTGCTTTCCTGGGTGCGACCACATGAACGATAGGTAGGCGCGAACGTTTGCGAACTGCTGCCAGCGATCGCCAGGCATCTTGTTCAAGAGCGAGCCCTTGCCGTGCACAACCTCGTCGTGACTGATTGGCAGGATGAACTTCTCGTCGTATGCGTAGAGCATCGAGAACGTGATTTCTCCGTGGTGGTGAGAGCGGTACATCGGGTCTTTCTCGATGTACTTCAGGCTGTCATTCATCCAGCCCATGTTCCACTTGAAACCGTAGCCGAGGCCGCCACCATCGGTTGGTGCCGATACACCACCCCAGCTAGTTGACTCTTCGGCGATCATCATGATGCCTGGGTTGCGGCGGTATGCGGTGGCGTTCGCTTCCTGCATGAACGCGATGGCGTCCAGGTTTTCGCGACCACCGTGGATGTTCGGTAGCCAGTCGTTGCCTTCACGCGAGTAGTCGAGGTAGAGCATCGACGCAACGGCGTCTACGCGCAGACCGTCGATGTGGAACTCCTCTAGCCAGTAGAGTGCGTTGGCAACCAGAAAGTTCTTAACCTCGGTGCGACCGAAATCGAAAATGTAGGTGCCCCAGTCGGGGTGTTCTCCGCGACGTGGGTCGGCGTGTTCGTATAGTGGCTCGCCGTCGAATCGTCCGAGCGCCCAGACGTCCTTGGGGAAGTGGGCCGGAACCCAGTCCAGAATCACACCTATGCCGGCCTGGTGCAGGCGGTCGACAAGGTAGCGAAGGTCGTCTGGGTTTCCAAAGCGCGAGGTTGGTGCGTAGTAGCCGGTGACCTGATAACCCCAGGACGGCGCGTAGGGGTGTTCGGCAATCGGCATGAACTCCACGTGTGTGAAGCCGAGTTTGTTTACGTAGTCGATCAGTTCATCGGCAAGGCTGCGGTAGTCGAGGCCCTGGCGCCACGAGCCAACATGAAGCTCGTAAATGCTCATCGGCGATTTGAGTGCATCACGTTTTGCCCGAGCGGTCAACCAGGTCTTGTCTTTCCACTTGTAAGTGCTCTCGGCCACGATTGAAGCGGTGTTCGGTGGCGTTTCGGCAAGTTTCGCCAGCGGGTCAATCTTGGTGATCCAGTTGCCAGCCTTGGTGAGTATTTCGAATTTGTATTTGGTGCCAACACCAACACCTGGAATGAACAATTCCCAGACACCGCTCGAACCCATGACTCGCATCGAGTGAAGACGACCATCCCACCCGTTGAAATCTCCAACCACGCGAACCGCCTGAGCATTCGGAGCCCAAACTGCAAACGCCACACCATCGCCTCGAACGTTGGCGCCAAGAACCTTCCAAAGTTCTTCGTGGCGACCCTCACGAATCAGGTGAAGGTCAAGTTCGCCAAGAGTTGGCAGGTGGTGGTACGGGTCATCGCCGGCCCATGACCCACCCTCGTAAACCGCTTCGATTGTGTAACTGGGAGCGCTCTTTGCAGAGACAACGCCTTCGAAAATGCCGTTGAAACTGTGGGTTAGCGCAATCTTCTTTTTGCCAACGACGGCGAAAACTTCCTGAGCCAGTGGACGGAGTGTGCGAATGACCCAACCGCCATTGATCGGGTGAACCCCCAGAACCGAGTGCGGATCGTGGTACTTTCCGTTGCTTACCTTGTCGAGCAGGTCGTGTTCTAGAACTGGAAGTTCAAGGGCAGTCTCTTTGGCCATCGTTAGTCGCGATCTACTTGTAGCACTAGTGCTGGTTCAACTGCAGGGTCAATCCGTACATAACTCTTGGCGCTGATGTGCCTCGAGTCGCCGGTCATCAGATCGGTCACCTTGAACGGCTGGTCGTAGCCAAGGTCAAGCTTCCACAGGTCGAGTGAAATATCGCCTTC
>JBDKLA010000117.1:0-2509 GCA_039795835.1 Actinomycetota bacterium
TGTAGCTTCCAGCCCAACCACCGCAGCGCGAAGGAAGCTCGTTTGGCAGCCACTCGTGAATTCGACCGTCTACCTTGTCGCCGAGGCGCTTTCCGTTCTGCAACCAGGTGGCCAGAGTGAACACCTTGTAAGCCGAACCGGTCTGGAAACCTGAGGATCCACCGTAGTTCTTATCGGTGGCGAAGTTAACCGAAGTGTGGCCCTGAACGTTCGAACCGGTCTGGTCGTAGATACGGTTTTGCGACATGGCAATGACACGACCGGTACCGACCTCAACCGAAACCGAGGTGGCGCCAAGGTGGTTCGGGTCGTTTGAAGGAATGCGCTTCTTCAGAATTTCGTCGGTCTTGTTCTGAAGCGAGATGTTCATGGTGCTGTAGATCTCAAGGCCACCGCGACGAAGCAGGTTTTGACGATCTTCGAAGGTGGCACCAAATTCAGGGCTGTTACGCACAGTCCAGACCACGTAGTCACAGAAGAATGCGGTTGCTTGGTTGGCTTCACAACCCTGGTGCAGCATGGTCAGGTTCACCTTGATTGGCTCAGCCTTGGCCTTGTTGGCTTCGTCCTGGGTGATGTAGTTTGCGTCGGCCATGTTCTGAATCACGTAGTCGCGACGAATCTTGGCAGCGGGAAGGTTGGCCTCAACGTCTGGCTTGTAGGCGTTTGGCGATTGCAACATACCGGCCAAAAGAGCAGCTTCAGGAATGTTTAGTTCGCTAGCGTGCTTGCCGAAGTAGTACTCCGAGGCAGCTTCAACACCGTAGATCTGGTTACCGAAGAACGAGAGGTTGGCATAGCCAGCGAAGATTTCCTTCTTCGAATACTGCTGTTCAAGCGCAAGAGCGTAGCGAATTTCACGAATCTTACGGCCTAGGTCCGGAGCCCTGGCGGCATCAGCTCCAGCCTTGTCACCTTTCAGCATCAGGCTTTCAACAATGTTGTTACGCACGTACTGCATGGTGATGGTCGAGGCGCCTGGACCGTGTCCACCCTTGAATGCGCTGGTAACAGAGGCGCGAATTAGCGAGATAAAGTCCACACCGGCGTGGCTGTAAAAGCGAGGGTCTTCGGTTGAAATAACCGCGTTCTTGAAGTTGTCCGAGATGTCCTCGAAGGCTACCGAAATTCGGTTGTCCTCGTAAAAGTCGGTGATCTTGACCGGGTTGCCGGCGTCGTCGATGCCGTAGAGGGTGGAGGCTTCTGCGCCGTTCACTGGCTTTAGGTTGTCTGGCAGTGCGTCGAAGAGGGCAACGCCGAGGGCGCTACCGGTGCCGGCCACCAGGATAGTTGGGGATACCAGAACCAAAACCAAAACACCAACGATGGCGTTTAGGCCGACAAACTTGAGGATGCGACTAAATACGGTCTCGCCCTTTTTGCTTTCAGACATAAGTACAAGGTTACCTTCTATTGCTTGAACATTCCCTGAGAAGTAGCCCACAGCGAAACTACGGGTAACATCTAAGAATTGGACGAAAGAGGACTCGTGAGCACCATTGAAAACCGCCTAGTCGAACTAGGTTCCCCACTTCCAGAGCTAGCCAAGCCAGTGGCCGCGTACGTGCCGGCTGTGGTTTCCGGAAATCTCGTCTTCACCTCGGGTCAGCTTCCATTCGTGCAAGGAAAACTGCCTGAAACCGGCAAGGTTGGTGCAACCGTAAGCCCTGAAAACGCCAAGGACTACTCACGCCAGGCCGTTCTAAACGCGCTCGCGGCCGTGAAGTCGGTAATCGGCGACCTCGACCGCATCACCCGAGTTGTGAAGCTGGTTGGTTTCGTTTCTTCGGTGCCAGAGTTCTCCGGTCAGCCGGGCGTGATCAACGGCGCATCCGAGTTCCTCGGTGAGGTTTTCGGAGATGCCGGTCAGCACGCGCGCAGCGCGGTTGGAGTACCAGTGCTTCCGCTGGACTCTCCAGTTGAGCTCGAACTAATCGTCGAGTTCAAGTAGTTAGTCGCTGGCTCCGCCGGCAATCTTCGAAGAGATAACGTTCATCACGCTGGTGTCAGCCAGCGTGGTCACATCGCCAATTGGACGGTCTTCGGCAACGTCGCGCAGTAGTCGACGCATGATCTTTCCAGAACGAGTCTTTGGAAGTTCAGCGACCACCATGATCTGACGTGGACGAGCGATTGGGCCGATGTCCTTCGAAACGTGCTCGCGCAGAATCTTCGAAATGTTCTCAGCCTCACCGGCAGCCTCAACCTGGTCGAGTCGCAAGATTACGAAAGCAACCACGGCCTGGCCGGTGATTTCGTCCTTGGCGCCAACCACGGCGGCTTCGGCAACCCAAGGGTGACCAACCAGCGACGATTCGATCTCGGCGGTTGAAAGGCGGTGACCGGAAACGTTCATCACGTCGTCGACGCGTCCCAGCAACCATAGGTCGCCATCTTCGTCCCACTTGGCGCCGTCGCCGGCGAAGTACTGACCTTCGAAGTTCGACCAGTAGGCCTCGTGGAAACGGCCCGGGTTACGCCAGATGCCGCGAAGCATGGAAGGCCAAGG
>JBDKLA010000118.1:0-3221 GCA_039795835.1 Actinomycetota bacterium
GCCGAGTCGTAGGTAAAACCTGAAGTTAGGTAAAGCGCTTCACCGGTTTCCCCGAAGCCACTTCTTGCCAAGCCGCCACGAACCGCAACAGTGTCTGGGTGAAGTTCCCAACCGGCAGGGCTAGCGTCAACAGGCGACTGGTAGCCCCAAGGGCGGTTGCGTTTGGTCATTAGTAAATATTAGGCGAGATTTACTCTTCGCCGATGTCTTCATTCCAAAGGGCATCATTGTTTTCAATGAAATCACCCATTAGTTTGATCAGACCTGGGTCGTTCATGACGTGAACTTCGGCGCCGTGTTCGGCAACCCAGTCTTGTCCGCCCATAAAGTTTTTGTCGTCCCCAACGAGCACACGGCCGATGCCAAACTGGCGAATCAGACCGGAGCAATACCAGCAAGGGGAGAGGCTGGTGGCAAGGGTCACCTTGCGGTAGCTTTTCTGTCGACCGGCGTTGCGGAACGCACTGGTCTCACCGTGCATCGAAGCATCGCCTTCCTGCACGCGCAGGTTGTGGCCACTTCCAAGCAGTGCGCCATTCTCATCGAACAAGGCTGCACCAATTGGGATGCCACCCTCCGAGAGACCGAGGTGAGCCTCGGCAATTGCAACGCTGAGCTTCTCTTCATCTGTTGCGAAGATCTGTCCAACCTTGAATTCCATTGCCGAGGCCTCTCGTCTTAGTTAGTTATTACTTCTTGTCGGTTCCGAATGCCTTTGCAAGCACTGCGTAAAGCACTGCTGCTAGGACGAAGCCAACTAGAGGGGTTACGTCGCCAAGGCTGAAGGCCTTAGCAATTGGGCCGGTGTAAGCCAACTGGTTGCAGAAGCCCCAGATTGAAGCTGGGGTAGCCACAACGAATGCGATAACGCCAGCTGGGTTTTCGCGCTTCTCGTTCTGAGCTAGCGCTGCGATGTCCTGGCCCTTGCGAAGGATCGAGTCGGTTAGGACAATCGCAATCCATGGAGCAACCCAGTAAGAAACAACTAGAAGGAAGCCTTCGAAGGCTCCAACGAAGTCTCCCTTGATTGCAAGGAAAGCAGTGATTGAACCAACAACACCAGCAAGTGCAACCATGATTGCACGGCGGGTCTTGAAGCCGATCTTGAATCCCATAGCGATGAACGACATGGCACCAGAGTAAACGTTTAGAACGTTTGCACCGATTGAACCCACGACGATACCTAGAAGGGTTAGCGAACCAAGAAGTCCGCCACCTAGGGCAGCGGTGTAGTTAGCAGTTGGGTTGCCATCTGGAGAAACGAAAGTCCAAGCAATTGCACCAACGCTCATTAGCAGGGTGGTTGCGAAGAAGTTTCCAGCACCGGCAAACCAAGCAACAGCTTTGCTGCTTACGTTCGAAGGTAGGTAACGGGTGTAGTCAGAAGCGAATGCGGTCCAACCAGCGGTGTAACCGTATGCTGCAGCTGCAGTTAGGGTGAAACCGATTAGGTTGAAACCGCTCTTCTCAGCAGCCACCACGAAGTTACCGTGAGAAACGATAATCGCAGCACCGATTCCGAAGACAACTACTAGGTAGTAGAACGCGTAACGTTCAAACTTCTGGATTAGGTTGTGGCCAACGAAGGCAACACCGATCTGTGCAGCTACAACGATAGCTAGTGAGACTTCGATTGATAGACCAGAAAGTGCCTGCAGAGCAAAAGCACCCGAGGTGCTGTTCACTGCAAACCATCCGATACCAGCAACTAGAGTCGACATACCTGCAGGTAGAAGGTTTCCGAAGAAACCGAATGCAGTGCGACCTAGAACCATCTGAGGAAGACCAGTCTTTGGTCCCCAGGTGCTCAAGATACCGTGGGTTAGGGCAGCTAGTAGGTTACCTACTACAACAGCCGCAATTGCCTGCCAGACGTTAAGTCCGAATGCGATTACAGCCAAGAAGCCGATGAATATAGTTGCGAACTCGAGGTTCGGGGACGACCAAACAGTGAAAAGGTGCCACGGTTTGCCGTGACGCTCGCCCGAAGGAATCGGGTTAACGTCGTTGGTTTCGATTGCACCTGCCGAAGCAGGGTTAGGGGTGTTTGTTGTCATAAAGAAAAGTTACCTGTTAATTACCTGAAGAAATGACGAAACGGTCAATGTCGCCATTGTTTTTACAGAACCGCAACATTGTCTATTTCGGGCAGTAACTTAGAGGCATATGAACTCGATCAGGATGATTTCAACAGGAGCTGTTTCCTGGGACGTCTACGCAATCAATCGTGATGAGTTTTTGATTTCATTTGAGCTTCAAAACTTCGACGACGACCGCAAGAAGTGTGACCTAATCTGGACCGACTCTGACCCACATGGTGAGAGCTCAGAATACGTTGAGGCTTTCAGAAGTGTTCTGGCGGAAGCGATCTTCGGGCTCAAACTGATTACGATTCGCACCGTAATTCCATTCACCGAATCAAGACTTATGCATGCCGTAACTTCCGCGGGATTTTTACCCGGTCGCGATTTTGGATCGGATTCGAAACGTGCTCGCCGCTTTACCGGAGATCGCTACGACTTAATTCGGGCCCTTGCAGAAGAGCAAATGGCCGAACATCTTGACATGGATCTTTGGTCGTTTGGCTGGGACTCTGCGAAGAAGCGTCTGGGGGTTTGCAGGTACGACCAACATTTGATTTCGCTGTCGCGTTATTTTGTGGACCTTCACTCGATTCAGGAAATTGACCAGGTGATGCGCCACGAGATTTCGCATGCTCTGGCGGGTCCGAAAGCAGGCCACGGACCTAAGTGGAAAAAGATTGCAACTGACATCGGTTACAACCACAAGAAAATCTCTGGCGATGAGATCGGAAACGCCACGGCGAAACTAATTGGTACTTGCCCTAACGGTCACGTGGTTTATCGTCATCGCCAACCAAAATCGCCGCTGTCTTGCTCCCGTTGCGCGCCGAGGTTTGATCGGAACTATCTAATTACTTGGACTAGACGTTAAGTAGAACTAGATTCACTACGGTTCCGGCAAAAAAGTTGAGCCAGATGAAAAGCTTCCAACCCTTATTCGCGGTTTCGCAGGTTTCATCGGTGATGTTCAGGTGAGGAATCAAAATTCCCACGTAGGGGATAGCCGCAATTGCCACAAGGTTTGCTGGCCAACCAAGTGTGACCAGGTAAAAACCGGCGGCTAGGTACATAACCAGTGCAACGCGAGTGGTGTTTCTCGCGCCGAAATAGGTTGCGATGCTGGAGATGTTGCCTTCG
>JBDKLA010000119.1:0-4831 GCA_039795835.1 Actinomycetota bacterium
TGAATTCTTCAGCAGTTACTGGCGAGCCGTCGAAGCCCTGAATCTCAACCGATCCCGCGTGCAGAATCACGATCTCGTCCTGGCCAACCGAAATGGCTCGCTTGGTGTGCTCAACGAATGCAGCTACGTCTGAGCCAAGGAAGTTCTCACCATCGCCGAGACCAATCACCAGCGGAGCGTTGCGACGAGCAGCTAGGACGACATCCGGCTGGTCCTCGTGAACAACCAGGATGG
This sequence comes from Actinomycetota bacterium, assembly GCA_039795835.1. Classification (GTDB taxonomy): domain Bacteria; phylum Actinomycetota; class Actinomycetes; order Actinomycetales; family Microbacteriaceae; genus Rhodoluna. Next base: position 235 of record JBDKLA010000119.1, read on the forward strand.
TGAACGCTCCGTGCAAACGGTTGACCACCGCGCGGAAAGCGGCAACCAGGTCGCCGGTCTTGTCGTATTCGCGGGCAATCAGGTGAGCGGCAACCTCGCTGTCGGTGTCCGATGCGAAGCGAGTGCCCTCAGCCAAAAGTTCGGCCTTGAGCTCTGAGAAGTTCTCGATAATTCCGTTGTGAATCAGCGAAAGTTTTTCGTGGCTTCCGCCTAGGTGTGGGTGGGCGTTGCCATCGGTTGGGGCTCCGTGAGTTGCCCAGCGGGTGTGACCGATACCGATGTGTGAAACAGGAATTGGGTGGCTCTCGATCTCACCGATCAGGTTGTCGAGCTTTCCGGCCTTCTTGCGAGTCTCCAAACCGGTCTCGGTGATAACCGAAACACCGGCTGAGTCATAGCCTCGGTACTCCAAACGGCGAAGGCCGCCCAGAAGAACGTCCACGGTCGATTTCGGGCCTACGTAGCCGACAATTCCACACATAACTACCAATTTACGCCACAATTGATTACTGATGGCTGAAGACAGAGAAGCGCAAACTAACGCGGAACTTTCCCCGTTCGTCGTTGTCTCTAGGCAGGATTGGGCCGAACTCGGCGCCAGCACCGAACAGCCGCTAACCAGCGACGAAATCCGCCAGATTCAGGGCCTCGGAGACGTCCTAGACATCCAGGAAGTCGCCGACGTTTACCTGCCACTCAGCCGACTACTGAACCTCTATGTGGCAGAAACTCAGAGCCTTCACGCCACCACCAGCAAGTTCCTCGGCGAGCGTGCCAAGCGCGTTCCATTTGTAATCGGTGTGGCCGGTTCGGTCGCGGTCGGTAAGTCCACGGTCGCCCGTCTCCTTCGCGAATTGCTGAGCCGCTGGGAGGGCACCCCCAAGGTTGCCCTGGTCACCACCGACGGCTTCCTCTACCCAAACGCCGAACTCGAACGTCGCGGCCTGCTCTCTCGAAAGGGATTCCCAGAAAGTTACGACCGCAAAGCCCTGCTTAAGTTTGTGAGCGATGTGAAGTCTGGCAAAGCTGAAGTCACCGCGCCGGTCTACTCCCACCTCGCCTACGACATCGTGGACGGCGAACAGATCACCGTCAACCAGCCAGACGTTCTGATCGTTGAAGGACTCAACGTGCTTCAAACCCCGGAGAAGGATCAGCCGCTCGCACTCAGCGACTTCTTCGATTTCAAAATTTACGTAGACGCTGAAGTGGACGACATCAAGAGCTGGTACCTGGGCCGCTTCCGCAAACTTCGTGCCGGCGCCTTCACCAACCCGAAGAGCTACTTCCACCGCTATGCGGAAATGGAAGAAGCCGAAGCCCTAGCCACCGCCAATTCATTCTGGGACAACATCAACCTGCCGAACCTGGTTGAGAACATTGCACCCACTCTGTCGCGCGCGACTCTAGTGCTTCGCAAGGGTTCCGACCACGCGGTAGAGCGCGTGCTGCTTCGTAAGTCTTAGATAGCCAACTGCTTGGTGACCACTCGAGCAATGCGATCAGCCCAACCCTGAGCCTGACCCATTTCGGCAGCTTCAACCATCACGCGAATAACCGGTTCGGTGCCGCTGGCGCGAAGTAGCACTCGGCCGCTTTCGCCGAGGTCGGCTTCGGCTTCCTTGACGGCTGCCTGAACCACTTCGTCGTCCACGCGTGCGCGATCGACACCCTTTACGTTGATTAGTACCTGGGGGTAGATCGAAATCTGTGAGGCAAGCTCTTGCAGGGTCTTGCCAGACTTGGCAACTTCGGCCATCACGCGCATGCCGGTGAGCACGCCGTCGCCGGTGGTTGCATAGTGGCTGAGGATTACGTGGCCGCTCTGTTCGCCGCCGAGGGTGTAGCCGTTTTCGCGAATCTCTTCGAGTACGTAGCGGTCGCCAACCTTGGTTTCCAGCATGGTGATGCCGGCTTCCTTCATGGCGATCTTGAGGCCGAGGTTGCTCATCACGGTGGCAACTAGAGTGTTGCGGGCGAGTTCGCCGCGGGCTTTCATGCTGAGCGCAAGGATGGCCATGATCTGGTCGCCGTCGACGATTGCGCCAGTGTGGTCAACCATGAGGCAGCGGTCGGCGTCGCCGTCGTGGGCAACTCCGGCATCGGCCTTGTGTTCGATGACGGCGGCTTGAAGTGCGCTGAGGTGAGTTGAACCGCAACCCTCGTTGATGTTGATGCCATCTGGGTCGGCACCGATCACGATTACCTTGGCACCGGCGTCACGGAAGGCGTCCGGGGAGACGCTGCTGGCGGCACCGTTCGCGCAGTCGACCACGATGGTCAGACCGTCGAGGCGGTTTGGTAGCGACTTCAGAAGGTGAACCAGGTAGCGGTCTTCGGCGTCGGCAAAGCGGGTGACGTGACCAACGGCGGCACCGATTGGAAGTAGCGGCTCAAGGTTGATTGCCTCTTCGATGGCGTCTTCAACTCGGTCGTCCAGCTTGTGACCGCCGGCTGCAAAAATCTTGATGCCGTTGTCTGGGGCTGGATTGTGGCTGGCCGAAATCATTACGCCAAAGTCGGCGTCGAGGTCGGCGGTGAGGAAGGCTGCAGCCGGGGTTGGAATCACGCCGGCGTCGTAAACGTCGACGCCAGCCGAAGCCAAACCAGCTGCTACCGAGGCTGCCAGGAACTGACCGGAGATGCGAGGGTCGCGAGCGAGAACAGCTTTGGGGCGACGGCCAACTTTGCGGGCTTCTTCCCCCAGGACGCGCGCGGCGGCCTGTGAGATTTTTAGTGCGAGTTCGGCGGTGATTAGACCATTCGCGAGACCGCGAACGCCATCGGTTCCGAATAAGCGAGCCATAAGGTTAGGCTACCAAGCCGAAAGGCTGGATAGGGTTTAACGCTTCGAGTACTGCGAAGCCTTACGGGCCTTCTTGAGACCGGCCTTCTTGCGCTCGATGACACGTGGGTCGCGCTTTAGGAAGCCAGCCTTCTTTAGCTGTGGACGGTTGTTGTCGCGGTCGATCTCGTTTAGTGCACGAGAGATACCTAGACGAAGTGCGCCAGCCTGACCTGCGGTGCCACCACCGGTGATGCGTGCGATCACATCGTATGAACCGGCAAGGTCAAGGATGGTGAACGGGTCGGTGATTAGCTGCTGGTGAAGCTTGTTTGGGAAGTAGTCGGCAAGTTCGCGACCGTTTACCTTGATGCTTCCGGTGCCTGGAACTAGACGAACGCGAGCAATAGCCTGCTTGCGACGACCTAGGCCTGCGCCTGGAACGTTTAGAGGACCGCGAGCTGGCTTAGCAGCTGCCTTCTTCTCTGCCGATGGGGTTTCGGTGCTGTAGCTGGTTGCTACTTCTGCGGCTTCGTTGGTAGTCATAACTAATAGTCCTTGCTTACTGAGCGACCTGGTCGATTACGTACTGCTGTGGCTGCTGAGCTGCGTGTGGGTGCTCTGCGCCGCGGTAAACCTTAAGCTTCGAAAGCTGGTTACGACCAAGGGTGGTCTTTGGAACCATACCTGCGATCGCCTTTTCAACAGCGCGCTCTGGGTTCTTCTCTAGAAGCTCGGCGTACGAGGTAGCGGTTAGACCACCTGGGTAGCCAGAGTGGCGGTAAGCCTTCTTCTGTAGCAACTTGGTGCCGGTTAGGGCAATCTTGTCTGCGTTGATGATGATGACGTAGTCGCCGTTGTCCATGTGAGCGGCGAAGGTTGGCTTGTGCTTTCCACGAAGCAGCTTGGCTGCGGTGGTTGCTAGACGGCCTAGAACAACGTCGGTGGCGTCAATAATTAGCCAGTTGTTCTGTAGCTCGTGAGCCTTTGGTGAGTAAGTACGCACTTTGAATTGCCTTCTTGTTTTGTGAAAAGTTAGCAGGCTGGTAGATAACCAGCAACAAGGGTCAAGTTTAGCCTGAAATACTGCTTCAGGTCAAACTCTAATTATCGTCGAGAGTCCTAAGTCTCTGAGTTAGTTCAGCCTGGGCGCCGAGCTTACTTTTCGACGGGTAATTAATCTTGATCAGAGTCAAACCCTGGGGCGGTTGAACCTTGTAGGCGTGCTCGTTTCGCTTGCCCTGAAGCGCCTTGCGCACCTCTTCAAACGTGGTTCGTCCGGAGCCGGCCGACATCAAAGCCCCAACCACCGAGCGAACCATGTTGTGGCAAAACGCATCGGCTTCGACCTCAATATCGATGACGCCGTTGGCGCGGCGCTTGACCGAGATTTCCCGAAGTTCGCGAATCGTGGTGGTGCCGTCGCGTTCCTTGCAGAAAGCGCGAAAATCGCGAAGCCCCATGAACTCTTTGGCGGCCTCGATCATCGGGTCGACCTCGAGGTGCCAGAGGATCTCGAGAAGGTAGCGCGAGGTCATTGGGTTCGGTGCAACGCTTCGGTCGGCGATGCTGTAGCGGTAGCGCCGGGAAAGCGCGGAGAATCTCGCGTGGAACCCTGGGTCGGCCTCTTCGAACGAGATGATTCGAACGTCTGGGTCGATGATTCGATTCAGACGTTCGGCAACTCCGTGACCTCGGCGAATGCGCTTCAGTTGGTCGGCGGTTAGGTCGAAGTGAAGCACCTGAGCGGCGGCGTGAACACCCTTGTCGGTTCGACCGGCAACCCTCATCCGGAAATCTTCTTCGTCCTCG
>JBDKLA010000120.1:0-3742 GCA_039795835.1 Actinomycetota bacterium
CCGAGGGCAGCCAACAAAATACCTAGGACTAGAGAAACCACCAACAGTGGCGGGATGAAATAGCGTCGTGAGGCGTTCTTCGGATCACGCTTGGTGAGATCACCGCGCCAGACTCCGGTGGAGTAGAACTGCTTTGCCAAACCGCGCCAACTGGATCTTGGCCAGTAGGTGACCGAAAGTTCTGGAGAGAACCAAACCAGACCGCCGGAGCGCTTGATGCGCTGGGCCAGTTCCCAGTCTTCGCCGCGAATAATGTTTTCGTCGTAGCCACCAACGCGTTCAAGGGCCGCTTTGCGGAAAATACCGAGGTAGGCGCTTTCCGCCTCACCGGCTTCGCCACCAACGTGGTAACTGGCTCCACCTAAACCGAACGGGCTGTTATAGGCCCAGGCGACCGCGCGTTGAAAAAGAGTCTTTCCCTTAGCCGCCATGACTCCCCCGATGAGGTCCGCCTTGGTTTCATTCAGGATTTCTAGCCCGCGTGAAATGTAATTAGGCGCGGGTTCCGAGTGAGCGTCGATGCGCACGATGAAATCGTGCTTGGCCTGCTTGATCGCCAAATTCATGCCAACGGTGGTGAAGCCTCGGGGGTTTGGAACGAGGCGAACTCGCTTATCGCTCTTGGACAGTTTCTCGGCGATTTCATTGGTGCGATCGGTCGATGGGCCGAGAGCCAAAAGGAGTTCACCGTCGAAGTTTTGATCCAGCACCGAGTTCACGGCGTCCTCGAGGTGACCTTCCTCATTGAGAACCGGCATCACCACCGAAACTGGAACCGAGTCTCTCATGACTAGTCGATGACTGTGGTGCCGACGAACTTGTTGTAGGCGTTTACGACCTTCTTCGGGTCGCCGTCCATGCGAAGTTCACCCTTTTCAATCCAGATCACTCGGGTGCAAGTGTCGAGAATCGACTTCATGCTGTGGCTCACCAGGAACACGGTTCCGGCGTTTTCACGCATCTCGCGCATGCGAGCTTCGGAACGGTTGCGGAACTCCTGGTCACCCACCGCGAGCGCCTCATCGATGATCAGAATGTCGTGGTCTTTGGCAGCTGCGATTGCAAAGCGAAGACGAGCCGACATACCCTGCGAATAGGTGCGCATCGGGAAACCGATGAATTCTTCGATACCGGCGAATGCGCCGATCTCTTCAGACTTCGCGTTGATTTCCTTGCGGGTGAAGCCCATGGCCAAACCGCCGAGAAGAATGTTTTTCTCACCGGAAAGCGCAGGAAGCAATACGGCTCCAACACCGAGAAGGTTTGGTCGGGCACTCGCGTAAACGGCACCGCCCGACAATGGGGTTAGGCCAGCAAGTGCGGTCATCAGAGATGACTTACCCGAACCGTTACTTCCGATAATTCCGATTGATTCGCCCTCGTAAATGGTGAACGAGACACCCTTTACGGCGTGGACCTCTCGAAGCTCCATCTTCTTGGAAAGCAAGCCACCACCGGCGGCTGCGCGGCTGGCACGTCGGCCAGAAGCGAACACCTTATATGTGATGTGTACGTCGTCGGCTATAACTACCGGTTTGCGGGTCTCGACCTTACTTGTCTTCGCGGCCATAGCGCTCCTCCGCTCTCCAGAAGAACACCAGTCCGAAGGCGGCTAGACCCACAGACCAAAGTGAAACCGATAGCCACAACCAAGGATCTACTGGCGGATCCGTTGGCATCCGCTCGACGAGGTAACTGCGAGCAAGAGTTAGGAATTGGAAGATTGGGTTCATTTTGATAAGAACCGTGAGTGGATTTGAACTATCCATAATCTTTTCCACAGAAAAGAAAACACCACTCACATAGAACATGATTCGCGAAATGAACGGAACCAGTTTGTTTAGGTCTTGAACGTGGACGGTGATGCGGGCCATTGTGGTCGCCAAACCGAAATTGAAGATAAACATTAAGCCAATGAGTGGAAAAATCATTAGCCACTGCACCCCGAAAGCCGAAAGCGGCTGGGTGATCAGCAGAATTACAAAAAGCACCAGTAGCTGAGGTAGCAGGGTGATGGTCTGCGAGATGACCATCGAAAGTGGAAGCAGTACGCGAGGGAAGCTGAGGCTTCGCACCAAACCCTGGCGGGCAACAATGGCGCCGGCGCCTTGAGTAAAACTTCCTTGTACATAACCAAAGAGGAAAACGCCGGTGAAAAGGAAAGCTAGGAAAGGCTCAGGTCTGCTACGTCCTAGAATCAGACCGAAGATAAGGCCGTACATGGTTGCCTGAATTACTGGCAGAAGGATGTTCCACCAACCACCGATGCGGCTCTTAGCGTTTCCGGCCTCGTTGCTGAAGCTTGCCATGGTGTAGGCGAAGTCAACGCGCTTTACGGCTTCCTTGATATATTGAAGCAGCGGCTGACGGGCACCAACTTTTTCAAGACCGTTGGCTAGCGCATATTCTTCAACGCTCATATTGTTTAGTCCTGACATTATTTATCGCCTCTGAACGAGTTTAGTTGTTACTTGTTTTTAGCGACGATTTTGGCAACGTCTGCCCTGATTTTTGTGTAGTTCGGGCTGCCCGGGTGGTAACCATTGGCTGGAACCAGATCGAGAACCTTCATGCCATGCTTCTTAACCTTGTTGGCAAGGTCGAGATAGGTCGGAAGCATGTCCTTAGGAATATCGGTCATAACCAACGACTTACCGGCGGCAGCGATTTCCTGGAAGCGAGTGAAAATTACGGCTGGGCTCATTTGCTTAAGTACAGCAGCTTCGACTTCTTTCTGGCGACGCATGCGGTCGAAGTCGGAGGTGCTGTGACGTGAGCGGGCATACCAGAGAGCTGTGTAGCCGTTCATGTTTTGCTTGCCAACTTCGATCCAACCCTTGGCGTCCGAACCGTCGTCGGCCTGACCACCGATTGGTAGTCGCTGTTTTACGTCGATGGTTACGCCACCGAGCGCGTCGATGAGTTTGGTAACCGCGTGCATTTCGATCATCACGTAACTGGTGATCTTCAACCCGGTCACGCCTTCCACGGCGTCCTTGGTGGCTTCAACACCAGGAGTTGATCCGTGCTTTTCAGCATCCGGGTAAAGATCCGCGTGCTTGTCGGTGACGTTTTTGTAGAGCGCGTTGATCAGACACTCGTTGAGGCAATCCCAACCGTTCGGGTAAACCTTCCACAGCGGTGAGTCGGCACTGAACGGAACGTGCTCAAGACCGCGAGGAATACCGATGACGGCAACCTTGCCGGTGCTGGCACTAACGCTGAAAACCGAGATTGAGTCTGGGCGGATGCCGAAGCGGTCGCGGCCGGCGTCGGATCCGAGCACCAAGATGTTGTAGCGGCCGTCTACCGGCTGAGTGCTGCCGCCTTGGTTGAAGATGCTGCCAATTGCCGATGCGCTGGTGTTGCTGATAGTTCCCGCGTAAACGATTGACCCGGTGCCGAGTGAACCCACGATAAGGAAGGAAAGCAGCAGGATTAGGCGCGGACGACCGTCGACACGACCGAGCTGAGCCAGGCGAAGTGCATCAAACATCAAGAGGGCGAACAATGCGCCGAAGAACCAGAGATACCAACCGAGGACGGTGGTGATAAACGGCACGGTCGCCAAACCGATAAGCCAGTTCTTATTGATCAGGAAAATGATCAGCGCGAGAACCAAAAGAGCCAGGTTGACCAACGTGAATCGAAGCGCAAAACGACCGAGCTTTCGGTTGCCACCCACCAGCTGAGCGGTGCCTGGGAAAATCGCGCTGAGAGCGAGAAGCCACCAGGCGCGCTT
>JBDKLA010000121.1:0-4148 GCA_039795835.1 Actinomycetota bacterium
TGTTCACATAAAAGAGGAGTTTCAGCTCGCGGTTGTTCGGCACCTGCTCGAAGTGCTTCAGAAGGTGAACCTTAGCCTTGGTGAGTTTGCTGATCGGCGCAACCAAGTCGCCATTGCGAACCAAAACGTCGAAGGGTTCACCAACCTTCTCAAAGATGGGAAGCCACAGCTTCAACTGGTAAAGACCGGTGACCGAGCCATCGAACAATACCGCAAATCGAACCGAGGACGAATAGCCGCTGGCGCTAGGGCGTGGACGAAGTCGGCGAGCGATTGCCGCCGAAGCCCGCGCCACGAAGTCGAAGCCCGACGCCACCGGAGCCAAAGATTTTCGAAGCGCAGAGGTCATGCCATAAGTTTAGTTTTTACTCCCTTACGATTGTTCTTATGTCTGAGCACACTTTCCTAAAAGGCCCAAAGAACTGGTGGCGCCAAGCCGTTGTTTACCAGATCTATCCACGCAGCTTTGCCGACGCCAATGGCGATGGCATCGGCGACCTAAAGGGCATAATCAGCCGAGTTGACTACCTGAAGCAGCTTGGCATCGACGCCGTGTGGCTCAGCCCCCACTACCCTTCGGAGCTTGCCGATGGCGGCTATGACGTTGCCGACTACCGCGACGTTGACCCTCGCATCGGAACCCTGGCCGAGTTCGACGAAATGGTCGAGAAGCTTCACGCTGCCGGAATTCGCATCTTCGTAGACATCGTTCCAAACCACTCGAGCGACCAGCACGTTTGGTTCCAGGAAGCGCTAAAGGCAAAGCCTGGTTCGCCAGAGCGCGACCGCTACATCTTCCGATACGGCAAGGGTGAGCACGGCGAGATCCGCCCATCAGAACTCACCAGCCACTTCGGCCCTACCGGCTGGACTCGCATCACCGAACCAGACGGCACCCCTGGCCAGTGGTACCTCCACCTCTTCGCCAAGGAACAACCAGACTTCAACTGGGATAACCCTGAGGTTCGCGAAGACTTCCTGAAGACCATCAAGTTCTGGTCTGACCGCGGAGTAGACGGCTACCGCATCGACGTTGCCCACGCCCTAACCAAGAACCTCAAAGACGGCCACCTTCCAGAGCGAAACAGCTTCGACCTGAAGGTAATGAAGAACGACGGTAGCGACGACCTGTTCGACCGCGACGAAGTTCACGAGATCTACAAGTCTTGGCGCCAGGTTTTCAACCAGTACGACCCACCACGCGTGGCCGTTGCCGAAGCCTGGGTTCACCCGAACCGCCGCGCCGCTTACGCGAGCGAAGAGGGTCTCGGTCAGGCATTCGGTTTCGACCTGCTCGGCGAGCCTTGGAACCACAAGGGTTTCAAGAAGACCATCGACTTCCAGCTAAAGGAAGCCGAATCGTTTGGCTCAAGCACCACCTGGGTGTTCTCGAACCACGACGTGATTCGCCACGCCACCCGCTTTGGCCTCGACAAAGAATCGCTTGCGAACCTTCCTAAGTGGTTCCGCAGTGCCGACCGCGAATCGAAGATCAACTACGAACTCGGCTCCGCTCGAGCCAAGGCTGCCACCATGCTGGTCTTGGCTCTGCCAGGTTCCACCTACCTCTACCAGGGTGAGGAACTGGGGCTCCACGAGCCACTGAACATTCCAAGCGATCAGATGCAGGACCCACAGTGGTTCCGCGCCGAAGGTTCAATCAGCCGTGACGGTTGCCGTGTACCGCTTCCATGGACCTCCACCGGAACGTCCTATGGTTTCGGTCCTGGCGGCGCCCACCTTCCTCAGCCGGAATGGTTCAAGGATGTGAACGTTGAAGTTCAGAACAAGGACGAAGGCTCAAGCCTGAACCTCTACCGCCTAGCGCTAGCCCTTCGCAAGCAGCTAATCACCTCGGAGAAGTTGGAGTGGATTAACCACTTCGGCCAGAAAGTTCTTCACTTCCGTCGACCAAACGGTTGGGAGTGCTTCACCAACTTCGGTAGCAAGCCGGTAAAGGCTCCAGCCGGACGCGTGATTCTGACCACAAACAAGATTGTTGACGGCAAGGTTCCAGCCAACACCACCGTTTGGCTTCAGCGCTAAAAAACTATAGAGCAGAGAGCGCGGCTACGGCTGCGCTCTTTGTGTCTTCGGCGCCCTTCGCAGCAAGCACTGCCTTCGCCAAGCCTTCCGCCTGCGAACGGTCAACCGCTGCCAGGGCCGCGCGAACCGCATCAACCTGCGAACGCGAAGCCGAAACCGAGTCAAAGCCGAGGCCTGCTAGCAAAACAGCAAATGCAGGGTCGGAAGCACTCTCGCCACAGACCGAAGAGTAAATGCCAGCAGCCTTAGCCTGCGACGCAATTCGCTCGAGCGTGCGAATCAAACCTGGCTGCCAAGGGTTCAGCAAAGCACCGAGCGATGGGTTCATGCGGTCGGCTGCGAACAGGTACTGCGAAAGGTCGTTGGTTCCAACCGAGATGAAGTCAACAACGCCCTCTAGGTCTGGAAGTAGAGCCGCAATCGAAGGGGTCTCAACCATCACACCGACCTTGAACGAACCAATCGAACGAGCCAGGGCCGCAAACTCAGCAGCTTCCTGAGCGGTCGCAATCATCGGAGCCATCACCCAGATCTCACGACCGGTAGCCACGCGAGCAGCCTCAAGCCCCTTGAGCTGGTCCTCAATGAACGAGCGGTGGTCCTGAATCAAACGGTAACCGCGAACACCGAGTGCTGGGTTTTCCTCTTCAGGCATGTTTAGGAATGGAACCGGCTTGTCGGAGCCAGCATCGATGGTTCGAACCGTGATCGGGCCTTCTGGGGCAGCCGCCAGGATCGAAGCGTAGAGATCACGCTGACGCTCAACCGAAGGCTGCGAGCTTTCGTTTAGATATAGAAGTTCGGTGCGGAACAAACCAACACCAACAGCACCGGTCTTCGATGCCGCCTCGGCATCTTCAAGCGAACCGATGTTGGCACGAACCTGAACCAGCGGCTCGCGTCCGGTGTTTGCAAACTCTAGAGGCTTGGTTGCGTCCGCAAGTGAACCACCAACCACAACGCGGTCACCAACCGGGTCAACCAGTACCGAGGTGCCGGCAGGAATCTCATCGGCGCCAGCAACCGAAACCACCGCAGGAATGCTGCGCGAACGGCAAATGATTGCAGTGTGCGAAGTTGGACCACCCTTGACGGTGATTACACCAACCACGGCAGGAGTGAACTGCGCGGTGTCGGCAGGGGAGAAGTCCTCGCCAACAATTACATACGCGCCACTCTGAGGAAGTTCCAAGCCAACGTGAATTCCGGCAATCGAAGCCTGCACACGCTTCGAGATGTCTTGAAGGTCGGCAATACGTTCTTCGAAAGCAGCATCGCCAGCTAGCATCTCAGCGAACTCGTTCACAGCCATTCCGTAGGCAGCCCCCGCCGACCAACCATCGCCCATGTGAGCAACAGCCATGTCGAAAAGAGACTCATCTTCCAGAAGGAACTTCAGAGCCTCAAAAATCTCGGCAGTGGTCTCATCCGACTTAGCACCGAGGGTGTCTAGGTCGTGAGCCACCGATGCGATGGCTTTCTTTAGAGTCTCCGACTCGGCATCAACTCCAGCGGACGACTTGGACCAAGCCGGAAGTGCCGCGGCCGGTGCGACCTGGAAAACTTCTGCAACAACAGCGTTTAGGCCAACACCCAGACCGGTAAGCACGTTAGCCATGCAACTAGCCCTTTAGGAATTCCTGGATCTCGGCAACGATCGAAGTTGCCTGACCTTCATCCGAAGTCTCAACCGAAACCTTCAGAGTTTCACCGGTCTTGATCTTTAGCGCCATAAGCATCAGAGGCGAGTTTGCCTTGACCAGGTTTTCTCCCTCACGACCGATAAGCACGGTCAAACCGGAGTCTTTCACAAGCTTCACAATCTGGCTAGCAGGTCGAGCGTGTAGACCGATTGGGTCAATTACTTCAACAGTTAATTCGATAGTCGACATTGGTTTCCCTTTAAGAAAGTTCTGTTCATCTATTAAAACCCACTTTTTTAGTCAAAAAGTCATTTATCTCTTTTTGGTTACTTTTCTCGAAATCTCCAAATGTCGTGCCAAACAACTAATTACAGTTTTCGAAGTAACTCAAAAGGTAAACTCGCGCTTGAAGCAGAAGAGAGTCTGTCTTCGAGTAAGAAAGTGAAGAAACAACTATTG
>JBDKLA010000122.1:0-10625 GCA_039795835.1 Actinomycetota bacterium
GATGAAGCCTTGGACGCCGCGAAGGAATACTTCGACAAGACCGGTCGCCGAGTCTCGATTGAGTACGCCCTGATTCGCGACATGAACGATCACGCCTGGCGTGCCGATCTACTCGCCGAAAAGCTAAACGCCCGAGGAAAGGGCTGGGTTCACGTTAACCCGATTCCGCTTAACCCAACGCCCGGCTCGGTCTGGACAGCCAGCACCGAAGCCGCCACCGACGAATTCGTGCGACGCCTTGAAAAGGCCGGAGTACCAACCACTCTTCGCGACACCCGAGGCAAAGAAATCGACGGAGCCTGCGGCCAACTAGCCGCCGCCGACTAACGGGAACAAAACCTGTCAAGGTGGTGTTTACTTAATACATGACTAAGAACCAAGAAGTATCTTTCGGCCTTGACACCTTCGGCGATATGTCTCGCGACCTCGAAGGCAAAGACATCACAGCCGGCCAGACCATCCGCAACCTGATCGAACAGGGAAAGCTAGCCGACGAACTTGGCCTCAGTAACTTCAACATCGGCGAACACCACCGCGACGACTTCGCAGTCTCCGCACCAGACACCGTACTAGCTGGCCTCGCCACGGTCACCAAGAACATCATCCTAGGCACCGGCGTAACCGTGCTTTCGAGCGAGGACCCGGTTCGCCTTTACCAGCGCTTCGCCACCATCGACGCGATGTCGAACGGTCGCACCGAAATCACCGCCGGACGTGGATCTTTCATCGAATCGTTCCCACTCTTCGGCTACAGCATGCAAGATTACGAAGTCCTATTCGAAGAGAAGTTGGACCTTCTCAAAGAACTGGTCAAAGAAGAACCGGTCACCTGGTCGGGAACCACTCGTGCCAGCCTCAATAACCAGCAGGTCTATCCAAAGACCGAAGACAAGAACATCCGGCTACGCGTAGGCGTTGGTGGCAGCCCAGACTCGGTAATCCGCGCCGCCCGTCTCGGCATTCCGATGGCCCTGGCCATCATTGGAGGCGACCCAGCTCGCTTCGCCCCATTCGCCAAGCTTTACCGCGACAGCCTGATGAAGTTCGGCCACAACCAACTACCGGTCTCGATTCACTCTCCAGGTCACATCGCCGAAACCGACGACGAAGCCTTCGAGCAGCAGTGGCCAAACTACGCCATCAGCTTCGGACGCATCGGACGCGAACGCGGCTGGGGTCCAATGAGCATCGATCACTTCATCCAAGAGGTCAACCATGGCTCGCTCTATGTTGGTTCTCCAGACACCGTTGCCAAGAAGATTGTCCACGCGATTGAATCTGTTGGAGCCCAGCGCTTCGACCTCAAATACGTCACCGGCCCAACCCCTCACGAACAGGCCATGAAGTCCATCGAACTCTACGCAACCGAGGTCGTTCCTCGCGTGAAATCGATGCTGGCGAAGGCGTAAATTACAGGGATAAAAATTCGCTAGATTTGACTTTGTTCAAGTTTCTAAGGGGAACAAAGTCAATGTCTAGAGTCACCAAATTCCTAGCCTCGCTGGCAGCTGCCGCACTCGTTGTAACCGGCCTATCTGCCATGCCTGCCCAGGCTGGTGGTGTTACCCCGCCTTACACATTGACCGCCGTGAAGTCGGACATCAATGTTGCCAGTGCTGACCTCGTTGCCGGTGCAAACCGCGTTTTCTGGAAGGCCGGAGGAGATCTCTGGACCAGCGATGGAACCACGAACCTCAAGGTAAAGTCCTTCGCCGACGCCAGTTCGTTCACCCTGAGCGACAGCAGCCCTCAATACACCGAGAGTGGTTTCTACGATTCGAATGTTTATAGTCACCGATCGGTTTTTGTCGGCGACACCATTTACTTTTGGGCGTCAACAGAATCTATGAAGTGGAATATCTGGAAGTCTGATGGAACCGTTGCCGGAACTGTCAAAGTGACATCTCAAGACTCTCCAGTTTTTGATCACAACATGATGTGGGCTCCAACAAATCTATTTCTCAATGGAACCGACATTTACTACTGGAATCGCATCCAGGATTTGAATGTAAATATTCGTGAACTTCGCAAGCTAAACACGCTAACTAACACCAGCACTGTTGTTGCGAATGCACCAACTTCTGAAATTTGTACCTATAGCCAGTCGTATGCTCAGCAGCAGCAGCTTGCTGTTGTAAATGGCAAGTTGGTTTTTGACTACATGACCGCGTGTGACAATCTCGTCGGCTCAATCAATCTGAGTAACGGTGCATTCCAAGCTCTCAAGCCAAGTTCGGTCGCTGCGGCCAACAATCTTGTAATGCTTGGCCCTCAGGAATTTACTGTTTTAAATAACAAGGTGTACTTCATTGGCACTGTGATTACTCCAGACGACCTAGCTAACGGCATGCATGAAAACAACACCAGTGAGCTTTGGTCAACTGACGGCACTGCTTCAGGAACCACCAAGGTGACCAATCTTTCACAGGGTGGGTATGGCGTTGGTCAGGTGCGCGCCCCGATGTTGCGCCCAACTGTCGTAGGAAATTATCTCTATTTTGTGGGAACTGATCCTGCCCTAGTAAATGGCAATGAAAGCATATTCCGAACTGATGGTGTGAATGCCCCAGTCGCCTGGATTAGCGGGCCAACATTTGGAAATCCAGGACGTCGCACCAACATGCCAGGTCAGTGGCTGACTACTGGCGGGAACACCTACCTAATCACCGATGCCCAGCACTCGTCCGGTGGCAAGCAGATGTATGCGGTTGATTTGGCCACGAAAGCAGTCACCTGGCTTACCCCAGATTTCCAGAGCGATTCAGACGCACTGGGTCTCTACAGCAACGGCTGGGGCGCCACCGACTACACAACTCCAATCAAGTGGGATAACAAGGTCTGGTGGGTAGCTCGCAAGGTTGACTCAGTTACTTCGGTTGTAAGTCACAATGTCTATTACACCGACGGTACTGTTTCGGGAACCGCACCAATCACTACCTTTGGCGACTCAACCAACAGCATGATCGGCTATGCCGGAAACGCATCGTTCGATCAGTTCGGTCAGCTAATGACCAAACCTCTGGTGAAGACTACGAATGCCCTTTGGTTCATTCGATCGGCTACCGATGGCAGCACTGGAGTTCTTTACAAAGTGACGGTAACGCCGGTTACTCCGCCAGCTCCGGCACTAACTTGTGCAGGTGAAATCACCAAGCTAAAGGTTGAGGCCGACGCGTCTACCGACCTGAGCCCTTCGTTCAACAAGAACACCTGCACCTACACCATGGGTGTGGACAGCAAGACCAGCAAGGTTGATTTCACTCCTACCTTTACCGGAACTCTCGCCATGAAGGTCGGTGGCACTTCGGTTGCTAGCGGTAGCTTGCCAAAGTCGACTAAGACTTACTCGGCAACTTTGGGTGCTGCGGGAACTTCAACCGCGGTTGACTTCATCTTTGGGGTCAACACCTATCGCGTAACCATCACCCGTGCGGCAGCGGCCGTTCCCGGTGGTCGTGACCCAGGGTTCACTGCTCCTTCGCTTCCTAACGGCTCAGTCAAGACCGTGGACAAGGATGAGAAGAAGGAAGTCAACCAGAACGGTGAAAAGAAAGATGCCGAGGTGACCATCGTTGGTGGAACCTTCGATGGCAAGGTTGCCAAGCTCAATGACAACGGCAAGAAGGATGAGGCTTTCTCGGCCAATGTTCCTCCAATCACCGGAACTGTAAACGTGGTCAAGGTTGATGAGCAGCACCGTGTGGTTGTTGCCGGTCAAAACGTCGACGGTGACAAAGATGTGGTTCGCCTGAAGCCAGATGGTTCGAAAGACAACAGCTTCGTCGGCCCAGATGTCGGATCGGGTAAGAAAGTGGACGATGTTGAAGTTCAGAAGGATGGCAAGATCGTCGTCGTTGGTGATTTCGGCGACAACAAGAATGCCAAGAAGCTCAAGAGCGATGGCTCTGAAGATGAGTCCTTCAAGAACAATCTTCCAACCATTCCTGGCGAGGTGAAGACCGCGAAGATTCAGGACGACGGAAAGATTCTGCTCGGCGGAAGCTTCGAGAACGCCGGCGGCGACAACGACAAGGACAAGATCATCCGTGTTGAAAAGGATGGCAAGATCGACAACGACTTCGAACCTGCCACCAACGCTGCTGATCCAACCAAGAAGGCTCACTTCAACGACGACGTCGAAGACATCGAAGTTCAGAAGAACGGCAAGATCGTGGTTGTCGGTAAGTCGAACAAGACTAGCGACGACGAAGCCGACAAGGTGGTTCGCCTTAACAAGGACGGCAAGGAAGACAGCACCTTTGTCTTCGATGGAGTGATTCCTTCAGATAAGAAGGTTGAAGCCGTGAAGGTGAAGGACACCGGTGAGATTTACATCGCTGGAAACTTCGACAACGTTGGCGATGACGAGGGCGACAAAGTTGCCAAGGTCAAGAAAGACGGCCACGTTGATACCGACTGGAACCCACCTACTCAGGGCGGCGATGTTCACGACATCGAGCTTGAGAAGCACGGCAAGGTGTTCCTTGGTGGCGATGGCTCCGGTGATGGCGACAAGGTTGACAAAGTTGAAGAAGACGGCGACCGCCCAACCGATAAGCCTCGCTACGACTCAATCGAAGACGAGCGCTCAACCAACAACACTCCAACCGGCACCAAGGGCCAGACCACCATTCACGGTGATGGATTCACTCCAGACACCACCGTGACCATTGGTGGCAAGCCGGCAACAGTGGTTTCGGTTGACGAGCGCGGCGAAGACCTAGTGGTTCAGATTCCGAGCACCAAGCCAGGCGATCAGGGCTATGCCACCGGAACCGACCCTAAGCCGGTTGATGTTGTGATCACCGTTCCTGGAAAGGATCCGATTGAAGTTCCTGAGGCATTCGACTACGTGGCGAAACCAGAGCCTCAGGTAATCAAGCCTGAAGGTGACCACTTCAACTCCGACAAGGACGACGAAGATCACAAGGGTAAGGTCAACGACGACGAAGCAATCAGCGGTTACATTCCAAGCGGTGAGCCGGTTGTGGCAACCTCCAAGACTCCGGACATTTGTACCGTGGACGACGAGAACCGTGTTGAGTACCTAAAGCGCGGCGACTGCAAGATCGTGGTCGATGCTCCGGCAACTCTCGGTTACGCGGACCCAGCTCCGGTTACCGAAGTAATTCCGGTTGCTGGTCTGATCCCAGAGCTTGCGGTTCCACCGCTTCCAGACTTCACGGTGCCGGGTAACCCGGTTCCAGACTCTGGTCTGCAGCTGCCCGTTCCAACCTCGGCTGACCCGGAAATTCCGGTTACCTACAGCACCACAACCCCTGACGTCTGTGCTGTTACCGACACCGGTCTGGTGGTCCCAATCGACATCACCCAGCCTTGTTCGGTTTCGGTTTCTACCCCTGGTACTCCGATCTACGAGCCTCAGGTTGCACCTCCGGTGGTTATACCAACCACCGCTTGGATTCCGCCGGTTCCAGATCAGACCACCGGTGTGATTACCGATCCAAACGGCAGCCTTAGTATTCCTGGCACTGGCGGTACCGTGAAGCTCGGCGACCTGAGCTTCACCTACGACAAGGCCAAGGGCACTCTAACCCCAGCCTCGTCGGGTATCTACTTCGGTCCAATCAAGGCAACCATCAACTACAGCTGGACGATGGCGAACAATGCCACCGGCACCGGCAGCTGTGTGGTCAACTGGGGTGTTCTGAAGAAGTGGTCGAAGCTCAGCAAGGCTGATCAGAAGAAGTACAAGAAGCCGTTGGCGATGAAGTCGTTTACGACCACCAAGGGCTGTTCGGTGAACCCGGCTGCCAAGGCTGCGCTAGCGGTTGCCGGCACAACCTTCACCGCTACCTCGGATGTGCTTCGTACTCGTATGTGGCCAGCCACCTACCTGCCAAAGAAGCCAAACAACGAGCGCATTGCTCCGCGTCTGCGCCACCTAACGGTGACCATCAACACCAACTAGTGGTTAGAGGCTAGCTAGTAGCCCCGCACGATCGCCCGCGAGAAGAAGTGGGATGAGAGTGCGGGGTTGCTGCTTAAGCGAGCCAAAATCGTTGAACCCGGTTGCCTTGAAAATCTGCTTGGCCGCAGCCTGAAGGGTGTCGAAGTACTGCTGGTCGGTGACCTTCACGCTCGGCAGGTAGTAGCCGAGGTCGTGTGTTGCCACAACCCTGCCGTATTCGTAGAGAAGCTTGGCGTCTTTACCCAGCACCTCGATGGTGTCGTAGATCGCCTTGATGCGGTCGTTCAGGTTTCGAAGTTCGGCGCGCTTCTGGGTGATCGACTTGGTGTCGCCGGTGCGAACTCGCCAAAGGTAACTTGGTGCACTCACCGAACTGAAAGTTCCGGCGGTTAGATAAAGCTTGGTCATCACGGCCATGTCTTCGTAAAGCACTCGCTCTGGGAACGCAAAACCGTTTGACCACAGCTCCCACGAAATCAACTTGTTCCAAGCCGTGACATCACTCATGAATTCTGGTTGCTCGCTCAGGTTGGTTCGGTGGCGATCCACCGAATACAAACCTGGACGACGAGACTGACGCTTCAGACCCATCAGGCGAATTGGATTACCAACCACCAGCTTCACGTGATCCGCCGTGGCCGCCGCCACATAGTTGGCGACCGCATTTCTTGGAAGCAGGTCGTCCGAGTCGGTGAACAGCAGCCAATCGGTGGTTTCGATTGCCTGAACCCCGGTGTTGCGAGCAGCGCCAAGTCCGTTGTTCTGCTTGGTTACCAGTGAAAAGTTGTCGAACTCTTTGGCAAAGCTTTTGGCAATGGTTCCCGAGGAGTCGGTTGAACCGTCGTCCACCATGATCACCTTGATGTTTCGGTAGGTCTGGGTGGCTAGGCTCAGTAGGCAAACCTCGAGGTAGCTTTCCACGTTGTAGATCGGCACCACAATCGTGACCAGATCAAGCGAGGCGTCCTGGGGTTGGTTCTTGGCAAACTTTCGAAGCTTCGAACGGGTGCGAACGTAGAGCAGGTTCTCTGCAGTCTCGTTATCCAAAATGGCATTGGCCACCTTGGCTAGCGGCTTACGAAGAGCACCCAGCATGGTTAGAGAGTCTTGGCGTATTCCTTGAGCCAAGCGCTCAGCTCTGGGCCAATGTCTTCGCGGCGAGTGCCGAGAATCATGGCGGCCTTCAGGAAGCCAACCTTGTCTCCGGTGTCGTAGCGGTTGCCGGTGAAGACCACGCCACGCACACCTCCGGCTCGCTCAGGGTTGAGGGCTGCGGTCTCGAGTGCGTCGGTTAGCTGAATTTCGCCACCGCGGCCAGGCTTGGTTTGCTCGAGCAGGGTGAAAATCTCAGGACGCAAAACATAGCGGCCAATCACAGCCAGGTTCGATGGCGCCTCTTCAACCTTCGGCTTTTCGACCAGGTCGTTCACGATCACCACGTCGTCCACGTCGGTCTTGGTAACCGCGGCACAGCCGTACATCGAGATTTCCTTAGGGTCCACGACCATCAGAGCGATAACGTTGTCGCCGGTTTCTTCGTGAACCTCAATCATGCGCTTGAGCAGCGGGTCGTGTTCGTCGATGACGTCGTCGCCGAGTAGAACTGCAAACGAGTGGTTGCCGATGTGCTGCTTTCCGGTGAGCACCGCGTGCCCGAGACCCTTTGGGTCGCCCTGACGGGTGTAGTAGATGTCGGCGAGTTCGCTCGACTCCTGAACCTGCTCGAGGCGGTCTTCATCGCCCTTAGCCTTAAGGGTCTGTTCAAGTTCGGTTACGCGGTCGAAGTGGTTCTCGAGAGCGCTCTTGTTTCGGCCGGTGATCATCAGGATGTCGGTGAGACCGGTGTCTACGGCTTCTTCAACCACGTACTGAATCACCGGCTTGTCGACCAGCGGAAGCATCTCCTTAGGCATCGCCTTGGTGGCTGGCAGGAAGCGAGTTCCGAGGCCGGCAACCGGAATCAGTGCCTTGGTCACTTTGAATTGGCTAGACATGTTTCCCCTAAAACATTTCGTTTACGCGCTGGAGATCTTCGTCGAAGTCGATCTCGATGGCGTAAAGGTCTGAGATGTCGATGGCCTTGAACTTTAGGCCGTCACGCTCGATGGCAACTTCGATGCCGCGCTCGAAATAGTCCTGGTCGCCAACTTCGTCCAAGCGTTCGATGAGCTTGGCCTTGTCGGAAGCTGAAACGTAGTTGATGCCAACGGCCTCACCTAGACCACCGACAACAACCTTGGAAAGTTCGTTGATGAAGCCAGAGTCGTCGAGGGTGTACTTGACCTCTTCGTCGCTGACCTTCGAGGTGTTAACCACGATGAACGACTGCTCGGCGTCGATGGCTGGCTTCACGCGGTTCAGAACCTCAGGGTCGTAAACCACATCGCCGTTCATCCAAAGTACGCCGCCGTCGCCGGAAGCGCGAAGGGCCTTGAGCAGCGACTTCGAGGTGTTGGTCTGGTCGTAGAGTTCGTTGTAAACGAAGGTGGCCTCAGGGAAGCGTTCGATGATGGCTTCGAGCTTGAAACCGACCACGATCATCAGGCGGTAGGTGTCACCGAAACCCTGCTTGATGTTGTCGATCTGCTGCTTCATGATTGAGCGGCCATCGCGGAGTTCGGTTAGCGGCTTTGGCAGTGGGCGAGCCAATCGGGTGCCCATGCCCGCGGCGAGAATTACTACCTGTTGGGACATGTCTCAAGTTTAGGCTTGGAACACCGCATCGACCACTCTTGCCGATGCCTTTCCGTCTTCCAGAGCATCGAACTTTGCCTGCCAGGCGGCATACTTTTTGTCTCGTTTTGGCAGTTTTTTCAACGCTTCCACAACTTCACCGGCGGTTTTCACGATTGGTCCCGGCGCTTCGTCCTCGAAATCAAAGTAGAAACCGCGAAGAGCACGGTATTCGGCGAGGTCTGGGCAGAGGAAGATCATCGGTTTTCCGGTAACGCTGAAGTCGAACATCACCGATGAATAGTCGGTCACCAGAACATCGGCTGCCAGGTAGAGGTCGGTCACGTCTGGGTACTCGGTCACGTCGATGGTGCCGGCTGCGAGGTTTCGAGCGCTGGCCAAAGTGTTGGTGTGGCCACGATATAAGAGAGTGAAGTTCTTTGGCAGCTTCACCTGAGCCAAGTTGTTCACGGTTGCCCAGTTGTCTTCCGCGTCGCGAGCGTCGTCGCGCCAGGTTGGTGCGTAGAGCACCACGGTTTGACCCTCGGCAATTCCAAGTTTGGCTCGGATCGATGGGTTTGGTTTCTGGAGGCGATCGTTGCGCGGGTACCCGGTCTCAAGTAAGCGCCCACGGAAACCGAAAGCCCTCGGGAAGATCTCGCTGCAGAACTCATTTGGCGAAACCAGATAATCCCAGTAGCCGGCTTCACGCTTCATCGCCGCGTTGTATCCGGCGGTCAGATTGTTGTTGGCGATGTCGAGGCCAATCTTCTTCAGCGGCGTACCGTGCCAGGTCTGCAGGTAAATCTGGCCAGGGGTTTTGCGGAAGTACTGCGGCAGGTTGTTGTTCGAAACCAGGTACTTCGATTTCGACAGGGCCGAGAACCACTCCACGCTGCCAACCAAAACCTTGGACGCACCCGCGGGAACCGTTTGGTCCGAGCTCACCACAGCCCAAACCAACTTCAACTTGGGGCGGGTTTTTTGTAATTCGAAAAAGATATCGAGGGGAGAGTCGCTAACCTGCTTGCCGCCGAACGAAACGAACAACACCTGGTCGATTAGTTTGCCGGAACCCCTGCGATAGGTGAGGCGCCTGGTGACCTTCTCCTGAAGACCCATTACTTACCCAGAATTGCCTTCGTTGCCTTGAGGAACAGGGCGTCGGCCTTTTGGGTGTCGGCGCCCTCGATGTAGTAGCTGCGAATCTTCTTGCGCTTGGCGGCGAGTTTTGCGTCGTCCTGGAGAAGGTCGGCGGTGAGTGCGTCCTTCTGGGTGAGCACCCGGCCACCCTCGGCGATTGGGTAACGCTTCGCGAATGCGCTCGCGGATTCGTCCATGCTCACCAGCAGGTAAGGCTTCAGCGAGTAGAGCCAGTCGCTCACGATTCCCGATAGGTCGGAGATCAGCACATCGCTCAGGTTGATAACCTCGGCAACTTTAAGGTCGCTTTCGGCCGCCGCACCAAACAGGTGGTCCTTGCCGTCAGCCTTTAGAAGAGCCCAAACCTGCTCGATAATTGCTCGGTCGCCGGCGTCGCGGTGTGAGAACGGGTGTGGGCGGAATACCACTCGGTGGCCGAGTGCAATTAGTTCACGCACATAGGACGGCGCGAGACCCAGGCTCGTGTAAACCTCGCCATCGGCCGAACCACCCCAGGTTGGCGCGATCAACACGGTCTTGCGCTTGGCCGTCGACGACTTAGCCACCTTGATGTCGGCAAGTTGCGGGCGACCGACCAGCACAAACTTCTCCTTGCGAATCAGCACGCCGTTGCGTTCGTAGCGGTCAACGGCAGCCTGACCCGAAACAAAGATCTTGGTAAACATCCCGGTGACCGGGTTAAACGAAGCGGTTTTCTCACTGTCACCGTGAAGTAGCTGCACGTGCACGATGCCAGGGTATTTTGCGGCGTCCGAGTTGTAAGGCGCGTTGTTCACATAAAAGAGGAGTTTCAGCTCGCGGTTGTTCGGCACCTGCTCGAAGTGCTTCAGAAGGTGAACCTTAGCCTTGGTGAGTT
>JBDKLA010000123.1:0-3346 GCA_039795835.1 Actinomycetota bacterium
GAACTGCTCTACCTATTGAAAGAAAACCCGCGGCTCGCAGCCGTAGTAGTCACAGACGTAGGCGTGCGACTTCCCGCTCACCTCACGGCAAGCGGCCGTTCGATGCTGGCACTACTTCCAAAGAACCAGTTCCGAGCACTCTACCCAAACAACAAACCGATCTCTCGCAGAACCGAACAAGGGCCGGAGACAGCCCGCGAACTTCAAACGCTGCTCGAAAAGGAACTGGCCCAGGGATTCAGCGTTGAGAGTGGCCATGTGAGCGAAGGTCTCAACACCATCGCTGCAGCCGCAACCAACCACCTAGGGCTGCCGACCGCCGCATTCGCAGTAACCTTTAGAACAGAAGATGCCAACGAAGCCATAACGACACAGTTGGCAAAACTTGTAATTTCCTCCAGCCAGGAACTGTCCAAGCGATTGGGAGCAACGCGATGAGCACACCGCAAGAAGATGCCAAGTGGCCGAGAGCCGCGCACTGGCTAAAGCCATTCGCCGATGAGGCAAACATCGACGTTGCGCTCTACGGCGTTTGCGCCAGCCAAACCAGCATCTCGCCAACCGGCTCTCACACCACCCCCGATGCAATTCGCCAAGCACTGCTTCGCTACTCCACCTATAACTGGAGTCACGACGTTGATCTCGGCGAACTAGTTGCCCGCGACTTCGGAAACTCCGAACACCCAGACAGCCCAGAGGGCGAAGAAGTAACCAAACACCTAGCCAAACAGGCAGCCAACGCAAGTCAGCTTGCGATCGCCCTCGGCGGCGACAACTCGGTAACTTTCGCGAGCATGGCCGGCGGTCACGACCTAACCAAGGCGGGGCTCATCACCTTCGACGCTCACCACGATCTTCGCGACGGCGTAAGCAATGGTTCCCCGGTTCGTCGCCTGGTTGAAGCAGGACTCCGCGGCAACAAGATTGTTCAAATCGGAATCAACGACTTCTCAAACTCTCCCAAGTATGCGCGGCTAGCAAAAATCTTGGGGATTCTTGTAATTTCCCGATCTCAGTTGCGCACCCTAACTCCGGAACAGGCTTGGCAAAAGGCAATCGACTTTCTAGGTGATGTGGAATCGATTCACGTTGACTTCGACGTGGACGTTTGCGACCGCAGCGTTGTGCCAGCCTGCCCTGCGGCAGCTCCCGGTGGAATCAGTGCCGACGAACTTCGTCAGTTTGCTCTGCTCGCTGGCAAAACTAAAAATGTTACGAGCTTGGACATCACCGAGATTGACGCAACCGCCGACACGCCAGACCAGCGAACCATTCGCCTAGCAGCGCTTTTGATCCTGGAAGCTTCGACCGGCCTAGCGCTTCGGGATGTAAATAATAATTAGCGCGGTAGCCATCAGAATCAGTGGGGCGACTCCCAGCGGAGCATAGGCAGCCAACCCAAACCCAGCCATCAGCCCGACCACTGCCGTGAAACCAATGGCGGTCTTCTTGAGTTTCCCCTTGGCTCGGTAAACAACGGCTAGCACGAGTGCAACTAAGCCAAAGGCAATTGGCACGAACAGCATCAGTGAGACGAGCAGCGCTAGATCTTCCATGCCCTAATCGTATCTGCGAGTCGCTTTGGTTTATCCATCGAGCACATAGACTGAACCAAAGTTATTTGAGGGGGAAACCGTGATCAAGGTTCGTTTTTGGAGTAAGTACTTTCTGGTTGCACTAGGTGCATCGGCATTATGGTCTTTGATCAATGCGATTCTCGAAGCCCTATACATTCAGAACTTGGTCGAGACTGGAGTCGACCCTTCTGGTGCGGATTCAACTTGGAACCCTGTTCTTGCAGGACTTTATACTGCCGTAACGAACGGCGGCTCCGCGATCTCTATCGGTCTAACTATTTCTTCCATTGGGTATCTGCTTCGCGCGAGCCAGTGGCTCAAATCTAAGTCTGCGGAAGCGGTTCATTGGAAACCGGGTTGGGCCATTGCAGCTCCATTCGTTCCTTACGCTGGTCTGTTTATTCAGCTTCGTTTCCTTAACGACTTAAATGCTGGCGGATCGAGCCCGGCCAACGTGAAGAAGCGAACGAGCATTTTCGTCCTTGGGTATGTTGTCTTGAGCTTTTTCTCCGCCAGCCTTGCAGCGCAGCAACTGACCAGCATGCTGCTTGGTCCAGAGACGGTAACTTACGACGAGTTCTTGAACACCGAGATTCTTTCCCTGTTTGGCCTCGGTTTAGATGTGCTCGCGTTCAGCTTGGCCTACTACGCAGTGCGCGCAATTGTCGGTGGCATCGAACTTAGGGCTGCCGAAACTAACGAGTAAATGTTGTATTTGTACAACATAGCATTTATGCTATGGGTATGGGTCGTTTACCAAAGCAAGACAAAGACCAGGTTCTAAACCGGGTCGAAGAATTTCGCACGAAGGCCGGGCTTAGCCGCAACGATCTCGCCTCGGCCGTGGACGTGCACTACCAAACCATCGGTTACATCGAACGCGGTGAATACGCACCAACATTGGCTCTGGCGCTTCGATTAGCCGAGGCCCTCGGTTGCAGCATCGAAGAGCTTTTCAAACTAAAGGGGAAATCAAATGAGTAAGTTCAAGCAGACACTAGCCGCAAGACGCGAAGCTCGCATCAACCAGATTCTCAACGAGCCGATTACCGGGCTCCTCGCCAGAGGCTCGTTCAAGAAGGCCTTGGCAATCACAGCAGTGATTTCAAGTTGGGTCTACTTCATCAACTTCCTAATTCCTTTACAGATCAGGAACTATCCGGTGCTGGCTGTGCAGGGATTCGTTGGTTCTGTTTCGATGGTCTTGATGGCCGTTTCTTTCATACTCATGCGCCGATCGGTTCGTCGAATCACATCACTACCTGACATATACCTAGACGAACTTCAGATAGAAAATCGTGACTGGGCATTCAGCATGGGATATCTGATTGTTCGTCGAGTTGGTTTGGGTATCTCCATAGCCCTTTTTGTTTTTCTCAATGCGATTAGTCTGTGGAACCAGTTTTACTTTTCAACCCACCCTCTGGGTAATCCGGTCGATCCGATAGCGCAGACCTGGATGGTTGCCATCGATGCTTACCTGAAATCGTTCTTTGAATTGAGCTCGCTCGGATCTCTGTCACAACTCTTCGGTCTTCTAACCTATGTGGCCTA
Organism: Actinomycetota bacterium; assembly: GCA_039795835.1. GTDB lineage: Bacteria > Actinomycetota > Actinomycetes > Actinomycetales > Microbacteriaceae > Rhodoluna. Next base: position 3,132 of record JBDKLA010000123.1, read on the forward strand.
TTCGTTCCCAATCATTCTGCTCGTTTGGCGCGATTCCAAATTCAATGACGAAGTGAAGTTGACTGAAATTGTGGTTCCGGAATGGGCTTCGATTCTCGGACGTTTGTCAAAGGGGTACTTCTTCAGGCTCTGGTTCATGCTCGGCGGCATCGTGCTTACGGTAGTTCTTCCTTTCGTAATGGCGAACAACCGAGGGAACAACGGATTTTTGAACA
>JBDKLA010000124.1:0-2870 GCA_039795835.1 Actinomycetota bacterium
ACAAAATGGAGGCCGACAACGCCCTCAACCAAGCAGTCAAAGAGGTTGAGCAGCGTTACGACTTCAAGGGCGTTGGTGCTTCGATCGCCTGGAGCGGCGAAAAGATCCTGATGAAGGCGTCTTCGGAAGAGCGCGTGAAGGCTGTGCTGGATGTGTTCCAGTCGAAGCTGGTGAAGCGCGGCATTTCGCTCAAGAGCTTCGTTGACGGCGACCCATACCCATCGGGCAAGGAATACCGCATCGAGGGCGAGCTGAAGAACGGAATCGACCAAGAGCAGGCCAAGAAGATTTCGAAGATCATTCGTGAAGAAGGCCCGAAGAGCGTGAAGTCGCAGATTCAGGGCGACGAGCTTCGTGTTCAGTCGAAGAGCCGCGACGACCTGCAGGCCGTGATGGCGCTGTTGCGTTCGAGCGACCTGGACATCGACATCCAGTTCACCAACTTCCGCTAGGCCTCAACGATTGGCACAGAGCCGGTTGGTGGATAGTTCTCAAGGTTCTGAGCTTCAAGCTTTCGCGACTTGGTTGCCACGATGCTCTGCAGGTAGCCGGAGATGAAGAAGATCACGATTGGGAAGATCATCGCAATCGCGAGCCCAACGCCGTCGGCGAGCGAACCCATGACACTCTTGGCCACAATGAACGACAGGTTGCTTCCGAGCGAGATGCGAGCGAGAGCCTGGCTGGACGCAATGCCTCGAATGTGAGAGGCGGCCGAGAAGGTAGCCGGAACCATAATCGATTCGCCGAGACCGGCGATGAAGAAGAACAGTGCCTGAACCGCAACCGCGAGCAGTTGGTTAATCGGTAGTAGGAAGTAGCTGGTCAAAAGACCGATGGTCATCGAAATGGCGCCGAAATAGCCGCCGAACATTGCCGCGCGGTTGATGTGAATCTTCGTGGAAACCCAACCGGTTGAGAAACGGCCGATGATCATGGCGATTGCGAATGCGGTGAACGGTACTGCGACCAAGCTGGTGGTGAGGTTCATCACCTTCGTTGAGTAGAGCGACATCCAGTCGCCCATAACGGCTTCAGGCCAGATGCCGGCGAACAGCGTGAAGGAAAGTAGCCAGACCAGACCAGGGGTTTTAAGCCAAGAGGTCTTCTTCTCATTCTTTTGCTTGGTTTGGTTCGCCTTCTCTTCGGCGCGGGTCATCATCTGAGTTCCGAGGACTACGTTCACCGCGAATCCCAGAGCAGCAATGATTCCAATGTGCCACTCGAGAGTGAGGAAGCTCGCTAGCCAACCGGAAATCATGGTGGCCACAACCACACCGAGACTCCAGGCTCCGTGAATCGAACCGAGGATTACTTTCTTCAAGCGCTTCTGCACGATGAGCGCCTGGGCGTTTGCCGAGTTGTTGTACATGGTGATGAAGATTGCCTGCACGAAGGTGGCGATGAAGTAGAGCCAGTAGTTTCCAAGCAAGACCACGATTCCCTGAATGGCACAGGTGACCAGAGTGGCAATGCGAGTGACGGTGGTGGTTCCGAATTTGTTGACGAGTCGGTGAACGACAAAGAGCGAAAGCAAGCCCCCGGCACCGGAGAAGCCGGTGATGGTTCCCCAGATGGTGAGGTTTTTGGTGAGGTTGAGTTTGTCGATCAGTTCCGGGATGCGAATGATGATGGACATGAGCACCACGGCCTGGGTGAAGAACATCGCAACGAGCGAGTTCTTGACGCGGTTGGCGCGCTGAAGTGAGAGTTTGCCGTCGGCTTCCACTAGTTGGTTCGATCTACTACGGCGTTAGCAAAAGTTACCAGCGCGCGCTTCACCGAACCTTCCGGTAGTGATTCGATAGCGGCGATAGCCTTGGCTGCCCAGCGACGAGCTTCAGCTTCGGCTTCAGCAGCAACCGGGTGATTGCGAAGTTTGGTAACCACGGCAGCCAGAGCTTCGTCGGTGGAGAGGTCGCCCTCGATTTCCTCGAGAAGTGCCTTGGCGGTGGCGTCGGTCTTGGCCTGCTCGCGAAGAAGCAGCACGGGCAGAGTTGGCACGCCCGCGCGAAGGTCGGTGCCAGGGGTCTTGCCCGATGGCCCTTCTTCGGAGATGTCAATCACGTCGTCGATGAGTTGGAAGGCCACACCGATGGCTTCACCAAACTCAACCATTGGCTGCTCGTAGGCGCGGTCGGCGCCAGAGGCAATGATGCCCATCTGAGCAGCTGCTGCGATGAGCGAACCGGTCTTGTCGGCCATTACCTGAATGTAGTGCTGGGTCGGATCGTCTGCGCCCTGCGGCCCAACGGTTTCGTGCATCTGCCCGAGGCAGAGTCGTTCGAAGGTGAACGACTGAAGCTTGATGGTCTCTTCGCCGAGACGAGCGGCAACCTGAGAAGCCCTGGCAAACAGAAGGTCGCCGGTAAGGATGGCGATGTTGTTTCCCCACACCTTGTGAGCGGTTGGAACGCCGCGACGGGTTGGGGCTTCGTCCATGACGTCGTCGTGGTACAGGGTGGCGAGGTGCGTGAGTTCAACCACCACTGCCGACTCGATTACGTGCTCGGCATTAGGGTCGCCGAGCTGGGCGGCTAGCAAAACTAGGACGGGACGGATGCGCTTACCACCGGCATCGACCAGGTGGCGAGCTGACTCCTTGGCGATCGGGTCGGCGTGCTTCGTGGCATCGAGTAGACCTTGCTCAACCTGCTCGAGGCCGGCTTCGAGAGCCTTAATTAGAGGTGCATCGGTTACAGCGCGGAACTGCTTTGGTAGCGAGAACGCCATTATTTTGCCGCCTTAAAGCCAGTGTGAATGGCTACTACCCCGAAGCTTAGATTCTTGTAAGTCACGTTGGTGAAGCCGGCTTCTTCCAACTTCTTGGCAAGCCCGGCCTGATCTGGCCAAGCCACAATCGACTCGGC
>JBDKLA010000125.1:0-2868 GCA_039795835.1 Actinomycetota bacterium
CGAATTTGGCGTACGGATGGCGCTCACCGACGTCAAAGGTGTGAGCGAAGCCGAGGTTAAGAGAATCATTGCCGAGCAGCCCTACTCAGACATCGCCGACTTCTATCTCCGAGCCAAACCGAGCCGAAGAACCCTCAGTAACCTCGCACTGGTTGGGGCCCTCGACGAACTCGCGAAGCACTCCGGCCATAACCGCGGCGACATCATGCAGCGAGTAAAAGAACTGAACCTTCTGAAGAATCGCCCCAAGGACGACCCGAACCAGTTCGCGTTCGATTTCGAACTGCGCGAGCAACTACCGAGAGGTGAAGATCTCTCCAAAGAGCAGAAGTTGCAAGCCGAGCTTGAGATTCTCAAGATGGACGTCACCGAGCACCAGATCGAACAGTACCGACCAATGCTCGACGCCATGGGTGTGGTTCACTCAAACGAACTGTTGAGCCTGAGAAATAAGTCGGAGGTTCTTATTGCCGGAGTTCGAGTTGCCACCCAAACTCCCCCGATGCGCTCGGGTAAGCGAGTGGTGTTCATCAGCCTCGACGACGGTTTTGGAACCGCCGACGCAACCTTCTTCGACGAAGCTCAGGCACGCTGCAGTCACATCCTGTTCAACACGAGGCTTCTGCTCATCGCGGGTAAAACCAGAAGAACCGGCGTCAACGGGGTTTCCCTAATGGCCGAAAATGCCTGGGATCTCAGAGAGCTTTGGAACGAGTGGTCTAAGCGGCCTGAATTGAGCGCTTAGAAAGACCCATGAAATAACCAGCTATCTTTTGATCCACCGGAGTTTCCGGGTTCGTAGCAGCACCGAGGGTGATGAACAACGGCGTGAAGTGCTCCACGGTTGGGTGTGCGTAAGGCATTCCAGGCGCCTGGGTCTTGTAGTTGATTAGCGAATCAACATCGCCTTTTTGCATTGCCTCAAGCGACCAAGCATCGAACTCAGCCGACCAAGCTGGAGCATCGGCATCGATTCGCCAATCGCGAATGAACGGAAGGCCGTGGGTCAGAAAACCCGAACCGATAATTAGTACACCCTGATCCCGAAGCGGCTTCAAGCGAGCACCAAGTTCCATCAACTTGACCGGGTCGTGCGTTGGCATCGAAAGCTGAATAACCGGAATGTCGGCTTCTGGATACATAACCTTCAACGGCACCCAAGCACCGTGATCAAGACCGCGGGTGGCGTGACGGTGAAGCGGCTCGTTATCGGGCATCATCGAGGCTACGAGGTCTCCGAGCCAGGTGGCGTCCGGGGTTTCGTACTTCATGTTGTAGAACTTTGGGGAGAACCCGCCAAAGTCATAAATCAGCGGTGTGTTAGCGGCAGTTGCCGAAATGGAAATGGGAGCCGATTCCCAGTGAGCGGAAACGATCACGATTCCGCGAGGCTCACCCACCGAAGCCGACCACTTGGCGAGCTGGCTCATCCAGAGCTCATCATCCAGTAGCGGCGGAGCTCCGTGCGATAGGTAAAGTACCGGTTGCTTCTCAGTCATGCCTTAAGTAAAGCACACCTTTACTAAAACTATTCCAATTACTTGGAATCGAATTCAGCCAAAATTGCCAGGGTCCCAGAAGCACCCACACGGGTTGCTCCGGCCTCAACCATGTCGATCAACTGATCAAGTGTTCTGATACCACCAGAGGCCTTCACACCGAGCCCTGGCAAGGTCTTAGCCATGAGTGAAACGGCGTGAACGGTCGCTCCCCCGCTAGCAAAACCGGTAGAAGTCTTCACATACCCAGCACCGGCGTCGCGCGAAAGCTCACAGGCTCGCACGATCTGGTCATCACTCAACTCAGAAGTCTCGAGAATAACCTTCACCAAAGCTCCGTCGGCAGCCTCAACCACCGCCTTGATATCGGCCAACACCAAATCATCGCGACCCTCAATCAGGTGCCCGATGTGAATCACCATGTCGATTTCATTGGCACCCTGGGATACCGCCAAAGAAGTCTCAAAAGCCTTCACATAAGACTCGTTGGTGCCGTGCGGAAAACCAACCACAGTGGCCAAACCAACCGATGAGTCACCCAGCAGCGACTTCGCTAGGACCATGTCTGAAGGACGGAAACAAACCGCGGCCACCTTCGATTCAATAGCCACCTCAACGGCACTATGAATATCTTCGGCAGAAGCCGCTGGCTTCAAAACAGTGTGATCGATGTAGCTGGCGATTTGCTCTCGGGTGTATCCGCGGTAACTCATGCAATCAGTCTAGGTTTGAAACATGCGAATCACTGTTACCGTCAAGCCGGGCTCAAAGAAAGGGCCGCTGGTTGAGGAGGTAAAGGGCGCCTACACGGTCTATGTTCCAGAACGAGCCGTGGACGGCAAGGCCAACGAAGCCGTACTTAAAGCACTTGCCGAACACCTAAAAACGAAGCCGAAAAACCTAACTCTAGAAGCTGGTTTCACGAGCAAGATCAAGAGATTCAGATTGGAACAAGAATGAAAATTGCCATGGCATCCGACCACGCCGGTCTGGAACTCAAGAAAACTATCGCCAAGTTGCTGGAGTCGATGGGCCACACCGTAGAAGACTTTGGCACCCACACCTCAGACGCCGCCGACCTCCCCGACTATGTGTATCCAGCAGCGATAGCCGTGTCGGAGGGAACCTGCGACCGAGGAATCTTCGTGGACGGCGTTGGCTACGGTTCAGCAATGATCGCCAACAAGGTAAAAGGCATTTTCGCTGCTGTCTGCCAGGACCCCTTCTGCGCCGAATTGGCCAGAAGTCACTCAGACACCAACGTCCTATGTATCGGTGGAAAAATCATCGGCGAAGCAATTGCCCTCGAAATCGTGAAGGTCTGGATGACTACCGATTGGCTAGGCAACTCTGAAGAGAAATACGCAAG
>JBDKLA010000126.1:0-4709 GCA_039795835.1 Actinomycetota bacterium
GCTGCCACTCGCATCGAGGTAATCAAGTCGCTTCGTGCGCTGCGCACCAAGCGTGCGAGCCTGCCTCCTAAGAAGCACGGAAACATTCCGCTGTAATGAGCGAGCAGGAAGAAGTTCAGCAGGCACTCAAGGTGGTGCGAGGCAACCCAACGGACGCCGAACTCGCCACCGTGATTGCCGTGCTCAACGCTGCCATCAACGACGCCGAAGCCGCCAAGGCTCGCGCGCCGAAGCACTTCAAGTCGAGCTGGGGTCGCAACTCCGCGATCCTTCGCGGTAGCCTGACCCCCGGTTTCGGCCAGTGGTCGGCCAGTACCCGCCCAGGTCTCGACTAACGGCTATCCCCTAAAGAGAGGACACCAAGTTGGTTGGTGTCCTTTATCTTTCACCGTCATACTTGTCGCAAGGAATCAGTTCGAGATAGGGGCTCGTGATTCCTGGGGGAAGGCCTTAAAGGCTCTCGGGGGAAGGAAGCCGGTGAAGAAATTCACCGGTATTTCTTTTTAAAACTTCAGCCAAAGGTCCGGTGCAGAGGTTCCCGGACGAGTGGCCATCACTGTTACCAACCACTTCTCACCGCGTGGCGAGCGAATCACAATTTTGCCCGCCTTAACCGAGTCGATCGCGCTCGCTACTCTGCTAAGTATGTGCTCGCGCTGGGTGTCGGAAACCTCGCTTAGCCCACCCTCATCCATAACTACAACATCCACGCCGCGCGCTCTGGCATCGTTGGCCGCTTTCCGCACCGCGTCGTTCACCAATGACTTTCCTCGAATTTCATCGCGGAGACTGGCTTCCAATTGCAACAACTCGTTCTGTTGCTCTGCGGAAAGTTGACCCTTGGTGGCGGCGATCAAGCTGAGAGCAGGAAGTGCTCGCTCCAAAACTTGATTCAATCTATCTCGGCGTTGCTCGCTGGCTGCAGAGGCGGCAACAATGCCGGCTTCGGCAGCAATCTCGGCCGTTCGCAACTCGTTAATTTCTTCATCTGCTCTCGCCAGGGCTGCGGCGGTTGCGCTTGCCGCACCAATCAGAATTGGAATGCCTTCAAGACCGATTTCGGTTGCACCTGGGAACCCAACTTCAAGAACTGAAAGCCACACCACCAAACCAGCTGCCAACCATGCAATGGCGCTCTGACCTCGGGCAGCCAAGACCGCCAAGAGAGCGGCCATTCCACCGATGTACCAGGTGGAATAGGGGTCTCGGTGACCGGGGTGAATTCCAAACTGAGCAATGACTAGGCTCAATACCGCCGATGCCCCCACTAGCGCGCCAAAAAACCTGGCAATCGCAAGGCCACGACTAGCGCCAACTGCGATGGAGAAAGCACCAATGTAAACAGCGATCGAGACCACTAGAAGCCACTTATCGTCATAACTACGCCACGATAGAGCGCCTAGCAGAGCGTGGTAAAGACCGAAACTTATTGAAATTAGGGTTAGCAACCATCTTGGTGAATTAAGCATCAGGACTCCAAATCAGGACGACACTCGTTCCTTTTCGAGGAGCTGACTTAATGCGAACCTCAGCACCGGCCATACTGGCACGCCTTCGAATGGAGTTCCGAATTCCGAGTCGATCTTTGGGCACCTTGGACTCCCAGAAGCCTCGCCCATCATCCATGACCACGATTTTCAATCCCTGGCGAAAAACCTTGATGCGAACCCTTCTGGTGGCGTTCAAACCGGCGTGCTGCATCGAATTCGTTACAGCCTGAATTGTGGCGTCGGCCAGCGCAATCCCAACCGAAATAGGGATGTTGAATTCTCGGTCTTTGGTCAGATTTATTGGAACCTCTGGATAAACCCTCAGAAGGGTTGCGGCCAGGGACTCCACGAAGGCTCCCACCGATACGTCCTGGGATTCGCTGCCCTCACCGCTGGCAGCCAATTGAAGACGTTCGATCGCTTGGGTGGCAACGGCACCCGCCATAGTCTTTCGATCGGTCGAGTCGGCTCTAGCTGCAACTACGAGTGTGGTGAGAACCTGGTCGTGAACTAGTTCGTCGAGCAATTCGCTTTCCAACTCGGTTGCATCAATCTGAGCTCGCCTGACCGCGATTTCCGCGAGAGCATCGTTTCTCGAATCCACTTCCGCGGCGGCTGTTCTCATCAAGCCAACGAGAGCCTGAATGGCCATCGCATAGAGCACGATGTATGTCGCATCAAGTATCGCGGAACCAACGTCTTCGCCACCACCGATTGGCTGCAGGCGAAGTAAAAAGTAACTGGCTGGAACAAAAAACAAATAGAGGATCGACCACCACTTCGGCAAGAACATGGTCATCGCGATGGTCGCGGTTCCGGTCCACCACCACAGCCACGCTCGATAGTCGTCGGGGAGGTTAGTTACACCCGACATAGAAATCGGATATAAGAGGAAGGCAATTGCATAGGCCAGACCGTTGAAAACATAAACCTTGGGGTTGGCAGATCCTGCCCAAAAATTGAACGCCACCACAAGTTGCGCCAAGATGATCAATCCCAGACTTCCCAAAGTAATCGCCGCGTTCCCATATTGGAGATGAGGAATTGCAACTAAAAACACTTGGATAAGCGACATCGCAATTGCTGCCAGCGAAAAAACCTGGCCGATGACGCGCTCGATACGGGGCTTGGCAACACTGGTTGGTGGGATTTTGAAACTAATCAAGATCTTCAATCAATCCGTCTTCGATGGCTCGTTTCAAGAAGTCGGTCTTGTCCTTGATCGGTCTGCCTACAACTGCGTACTTCTTTCGAATTCGATCCAGGTGCTCTTTCACAGTGCTCGGAGTGATTCCCAGTAACGTGGCAACCTCTTTCTGCGCCTTGCCCTTCGCATATAGAAAGAGAACCTTCTTTTCACGGTCGGAAAGTTTCGCGTCCTTCGAATCTTCCTCCGAGGTTGATTCGACGGTGTACTTTTCCCGAACCGAATCAAGGGAATTGAGAACTTCACCTTCAGTTAGGTTCAGTTCGAATTCAATTTGTTTGATGTCGTAGCCAGACGCCAAAAGACCGAGGCAACTACGTTCGATGTTGGTAAGCCTGCTCTTGAAATCGAGGTCAGAATCAACCGCGGCAGCGGTTTGCAAATTGTGGATTGAACCACCGGATGAAACAACTTGAATTGCTGCGGCCAATTCTTCTAAGCCGGAAGATTTTGTAATTAGCGCGGCGGCACCAGCCCGCAGCGCATCGCGATTCTTGGCAACTTTGTCGCCGATTGAAAAAGCCAAGACGCGAATGTCTCGCTCCACAAACTGTCGAACGTTTTCATAAATCTTCGAACCGTCGGCCAGGGAGAGGTCGAGCACCGCAACATCGGCTGCATTTCCACCAAGAGATGCCATACATTCGGTAACTGTAGGAGCCGATGCTAGAAGGTCGAAATCGTGTTTCTCACAAATCGATTCGAAACCAAACCTAACGACGTCGTGGTCGTCAACAATGACAACTTTGATCATTTTCGAATAAGGCTCGCGATGGTCTCAACGTGGTGGGTGTGTGGGAAGAGGTCGAATGCTCGAATGCCAGCAAGGTCGTAGTGCTCGAGCAGGGTCTTCAGGTCACGAGCCAGCGCTACCGGGTCGCAGGCCACATAGACGATGTGCTTTGGTGCGAGTTTGATGAGCTGACCAACCACTTTGGCACCGGCTCCCGAACGAGGCGGATCAAGAACCACCAGGGCTTCGCCGGTTTCATCCTTGTGAGGAGCTAGGAATCGTTCCACCGGTTCGCAAACCGCTTTCACGTTTGGAAGATCTTTGAGGTTGAGGGTGGCATCGGCGGTTGCCTGCTTGAACGACTCAACAGTGGTCATGCGGAGTTCGGTTCCGAACTTGGCAGCGATAGTTCCGGTGAACAAGCCCACACCGCCGTAAAGGTCGAGGTTGTTGGCGCTTAGCTTCAGAACTCCGGCCTTCTCGATAAATTCGTTTACAGCCGAGGTCAAAACGTCTGGAGCCTTCTTGTGAACCTGCCAGAAACCGCCACCGGTGATGCGGAAGGTGCGTCCGCCGGCGCGCTCGATGAGGCGTTCGTCGCCCTGAAGCTTCTTGTCGATCAGCCACTGAAGCTGACCGGTGCTCGAAGCCATGACCTCGATCTTCTCCACGCTCTGGTAGTTCTTGTGGTGGAACTCCATCTCCTGGATATCTTCGACTGCCAGCGGCAAAGTCTTCACTCGAACCACATCGTGGCTGCGCTCGCGGTACGGGCCAACGAATCCCTGGTCGTCAACGTGAAGTTGAATTCGGGTTCGGTAAGCCAGGCCGTTGTTCTCGTCGTCGCCAGGAGCAGCCTCAACGGTTACGCGCTGCTTCAGACCGGCAAAGCGATCCAAAGCCTCTTCAAGTACGTCAGCCTTTAGTTCGCGCTGACGTGAAAGCTTGATGTGACCAAATTCGGCACCACCGGCACCACCAACACCAGCTTCCTTCCAGAAGTGGGTCACGCGATCAGGGGAAGCTTTAATGATTTCAATCGGCTCAGCACGGCAGAATCCTTTACCGGCGTCCTCGAAAACTCGAACCTTGGCACGCTCGCCAGGCAGCACATGGGACACGAAAACTACTCGGCCCTCGTGGCGAGCCACGAAAATACCGCCGTGGGCCACCTTCTCAATATCTACTTCGAAGGAACGGCCTACCCATGATTCAGTCTTATTCACCTCTCAAGTGTGCCAGAATCTAGGCGTGACTCGCCTCGTTCTAGCATCAACTT
>JBDKLA010000127.1:0-8254 GCA_039795835.1 Actinomycetota bacterium
AAGAGCGCCGGCAGGGGAAACTTCGATTAGAGCGGTTACTCCGGCAGCCACCATGGCCTCCATGCAGAGATCCCAGCGAACCGGGTTCGAAACCTGATTGACCAAAAGCTGCAGATACTCGGCTCCGGAGGTGATGATTTCGCCGTTCTTGTTGGTCCAAAGCTTTACGGCTGGATCGGCGGTGGCGACGTCGGCAGCAAAGTTCGCTAGCTCGGCAACCGCAGGCTCCATAAACGAGGTGTGGAATGCACCGGCCACGGCCAAAGGAACCACTCGCGTACCTGCCATCGGCTCGGCAATCAACGCAGCAATTCCTTCAGAGGATCCAGCGGCGACAATCTGGCCGGAGCCGTTGTAGTTTGCCGCGTACAGGTCACGACCTTCAAGATAGGTCACTACCTCATCGCGATCTCCACCGAGAACTGCAGCCATCGAGGATGAGGTGAGGGCGGCAGCCTTTGCCATTTCCGCACCGCGCTTGGTCACCAATTCCATGGCGGTTGATGTATCGAAAACACCTGCGATCGAAGCTGCAGCTAATTCACCAACCGAGTGTCCGGCAACTCCCGCGACGCCTTCAAGGCCAGCGGCCTTCAGTGCAGCAAACGATGCAATCGATGCCGACACGATGAGCGGTTGTGCCACTGCGGTGTCTTTGATTGTGTCTGCGTCGCTCAGGGTGCCGTAGGTAAGGAGGTCCAAGCCGGAAGCGGTTTGCGATGTCTCAATCGATTCACGGAAGGCAGGAAGTTCCAACCATGGGTTGAAAAAGCCTGGGGTTTGTGAGCCCTGACCTGGGCATACGATGACTAGCATGGGAAAAGTTTATGCCTCGCCGCCGGCGCTACCGCTGTTGCCAGCATTCACGTCGTGCAGTCGATAGCGCTCGATTGCCTGAGCCGGTGCGCTGGCATCCATCTCGCCACGAGCAACTAGCTGCTCTAGAACTCGAACCACAACGCTTGGACCGTCAATCTTGAAGTGACGACGTGCGGCAGCGCGGGTATCTGAGAAACCGAAGCCTTCGGCGCCAAGTGTTGCGTAGTCGCCTGGCACCCACTCGCGAATCTGGTCTGGTACCTGGTGCATGTAGTCGCTAACACCGAGGAACGGACCGTGGTGACCGGTCAGCTTCGACGAAACATAGGCCGGCTCAACGTGCTGTGCAGGGTTTAGGAAGCGCTCTTCGTTTCGGCGTAGTCCATCGCGGCGAAGCTCGGTCCATGAGGTTACCGACCAGATATCGGCCGAAACACCCCAGTCCTTTTCGAGTAGCTCGGCAGCTTCGTAGGCCCAGCGCAGTGCCACGCCCGAAGCAAGGATCTGAGCTTTACGTCCCTGGGCAGGGTTGTTGAAGACCTTGTGAATACCGCGAACGATGCCGTCGACGTCAACATTTTCAGGCTCAGCCGGCTGAACCATCGGCTCGTTATAAACGGTTAGGTAGTACATCACGTTTGGATCGCTGTGAGCTCCGCCGTACATGCGCTCGATACCTGAACGGATGATGTGTCCGATTTCGTAGCTGTAGGCAGGGTCGTAGCTGATCACGGCGTCATTGGTCGCAGCGATGATTGGCGAGTGACCGTCGGCGTGCTGCAGACCCTCACCGGTTAGGGTGGTTCGGCCTGCGGTTGCACCGATTAGGAATCCACGGCTCAACTGGTCGGCTGCCGCCCAAATAGAGTCAGCGGTGCGCTGGAATCCGAACATCGAGTAGAACACGTAGAACGGAATGATCGCCTGACCGTGGGTTGAGTAGCTGGTAGCGGCAGCCGCAAATGATGCCACCGATCCGGCTTCGTTAATTCCGGTGTGGATGATCTGTCCAGCGTCCGATTCCTTGTAGGAAAGCAGGATGTCGCGGTCAACCGAGATGTAGTGCTGACCCTTTGGGTTGTAGATCTTGGCGGTAGGGAAGAAGGCATCCATACCGAAGGTTCGTGCTTCATCCGGAATGATCATGGCAATGCGCTGACCGAATTCTGGTGCGCGAAGTAGGTCTTTGAGAAGACGAACGAAGCCCATGGTGGTGGCAACTTCTTGAGTTCCACTGCCGCCCTTGGCGATTTCGTAGGTCTTGTCTTCGGGCAGCTTGAAGTCAACATACTTGCTGCGACGCTCTGGAAGGTAACCACCGAGCGCACGACGGCGTTCGTGTAGGTACTGGATTTCCGGTGCGTCCTGGCCAGGGTGGAAGTATGGCGGCTGGTACGGGTTCTCTTCCAGCTGTGCGTCCGAGATCGGAATGCGAAGTTCGTCGCGGAAGCCCTTGAGGTTATCCAAGGTCATCTTCTTCATCTGGTGGGTAGCGTTGCGACCCTCGAATGACTTACCGAGGGTGAAGCCCTTGATGGTCTTAGCCAAGATAACGGTTGGCTGACCCTTGTGTTCTACGGCTGCCTTGTAGGCTGCGTAGACCTTTCGGTAGTCGTGACCACCGCGCTTGAGGCCCCAAATCTGGTCGTCGGTCATGCTCTCAACCAGCTTTAGGGTGCGTGGGTCACGACCAAAGAAGTTCTCGCGAACGAAAGCACCGTTCTCTGTTTTGTAGGTCTGGTAGTCGCCGTCCGGGGTCTTGTTCATCAGGTCAACAAGAGCGCCATCGTTGTCATTGGCAAGAAGGCTATCCCACTCGCGTCCCCAGACAACCTTGATTACATTCCAGCCCGCACCGCGGAAGAAGCTCTCAAGTTCCTGAATGATCTTTCCGTTACCTCGAACTGGGCCGTCTAGGCGCTGGAGGTTACAGTTCACCACGAAGGTGAGGTTGTCTAGTCCGTCGTTGGCAGCAAGTTGCAGAGCACCACGGCTCTCAACCTCATCTAGCTCGCCGTCACCGAGGAAAGCCCAAACGTGCTGCTCGGAGGTGTCCTTGAAGCCGCGGCCCTGGAGGTAGCGGTTGAACTGCGCCTGGTAGATCGCGTTGATTGGACCCAGACCCATCGAAACGGTTGGGAACTGCCAGAAGTCTGGCATTAGGCGAGGGTGGGGGTAGCTGGAAAGGCCGCCACCGGCGTGCGACTTCTCCTGACGGAAGCCGTCTAGCTGCTGAGCCGAGAGGCGACCTTCTAGGAAGGCGCGAGCGTATGGGCCAGGTGAAGCGTGTCCCTGGATGAAAATCTGGTCGCCGCCGGATGGGTGATCGGCACCCTTGAAGAAGTGGTTGAAACCAACCTCGTAAAGAGAAGCGCTGGAAGCAAAAGTCGAGATATGGCCACCCACACCAACCCCTGGACGCTGTGCGCGGTGAACCAGCATGGCTGCGTTCCAACGCATCCAAGCGCGGTAGGTGCGTTCGATGGTTTCATCACCAGGGAACTCTGGTTCGTTTTCAGGTGCGATGGTGTTGATGTAGTCGGTGGTTGGAACGATTGGAACGTTCAACTGAAGCTCGTGTGAGCGACGCAAAAGGTTCAGCATGATCTCGCGTGCGCGACCGCGTCCGTGGACACGAGCCACAGCGTCAAGCGATTCGAGCCACTCGCGAGTTTCCTCAGGGTCCTGGTCAGGATTGTGAACAGCGTAAGCGTCGTTGTTGTTTAGAGACACCGAATACACCCTTTCGTGGGGGTTTTGTAAAAGGACAACTTTGTCACCTAGGTAAAGGCTTATTAAGTCTACGACTTAGGTGTGGGAATGAAACGCACTTCGGCTTTGCTTAGTGTGTTTAGAGAAACAATCGTAAGGAGAGAAATGTCACTCATTGTTGGCGATGCCGCACCGGATTTCAGCCTGATCAACCAATTCGGGGAAACGGTGACCCTGTCGCAGTTCAAAGGTAAGAAGAACGTGGTGGTCGTTTTCTACCCGCTAAGTTTTTCGGGAATCTGCACCGGCGAGCTTTGCGAGCTTCGAGACAACTTCGCTCAGTTTGATCGCGCGGATGTTGAACTTCTCGCAATTTCGGTTGACTCCAAGTTTGTTCAAAAGTTGTTCGCTGAGCAGGAGGGCTACAAGTTCTCCGTTCTAGCCGACTTCTGGCCTCACGGTGGCGTGGCCAAGGAATACGGCGTTTTCCTTGAGGAAAGCGGAATTGCCAACCGAGCTACCTTTGTGATTAACAAGGACGGCGAACTGGTAGCCAAGTTCGTAACCGCACCCGGTCAGGCTCGTTCGCTTGGTGAGTACGAGAAGGCTCTGGCCACCCTGCACTAATTTTGAGTAAGGATTTGCGCCAATCGCATTGGTTTGCGTATCCTTATTCCTTGTTGGGCCTTTAGCTCAGTTGGTAGAGCGCCACGCTTACACCGTGGATGTCATCGGTTCGAGCCCGGTAGGGCCCACGAAGGTAATACCCGTTCATCGAGAGTAAATCTTGATGCGCGGGTATTATTTTTCTCATGGACATTAGCGAATTCACGCCACCGGCCCGTCTTTCTTTGACTGACCAGGAGATCAGTCAGAGACTCGGTGCAGCGACCGCTGATGAGGCCGGCATGATTGCCGCCATGGACTTCCTGGAAGAGCAGACCAACCTTCGCGAGCAAGACAACAAAGCTACTCAGGAATGGCTCGAAAAGATGGAAGCCTCGGACGATCCGCGCGCGGCTATTGCGATCCAGAATTACGAACGTGCCAAGCAGGGCCTTGAACCGCTGCCACTTGTGGCACCGGTTCCCGAGTACCCGACATTCAATCCGTCTCAACCAAAGCCTGAGGCAGAGCCAGAGGCAGTGCCGGTGGTTGAACCAACAGGTTCTGCAGAAGAAGCAGCTGAAGAGTTTGAAGAGATCTTTGTTCAGTCTGTCGAACAACAGCCTGAGCCCGAGCACGAACCAGAACCGGTTGTTCCCGAAAAGCTTGATGAAATTCCCGCTCCGCGAGTTCGTGGCGTGAAGTTAGTTTCGGCTGCGAATTGGATTTTGGGTATTGGTGTTTTGGCTCCGGCGTTCGGCGCAGCCCTAGCCGCGCTACTCGGACTCAACTTCGTAACCTCGATTCTGGCCGGACTGGTCGGGGTGCTAGTCGGTGTGAAGGTGAATGTCTTGGCGCTCGTGACCGCACGTAGAACCAAGCGCGGACTTGCCGTGTCGTCTCGCGCAACCTTTGGAGTTTTCGGAGCTATATTCCCTGGCCTACTGTTGCTCGTTGCCGGCCTCGGAGCAATTTATGCAACCGCTTTTGCCAGCGGAAAATTCTTCAACAACACCATCGTTGGCCTTGGAAACTTTGACGACACGATCTTCACTCTCGGTGAAGTGTCGGTAACTTTCGGGGCGATTCTGGCGGTAGGTCTCGTCGTCCTAGTTTCGATCCTTGCCATATTCGGAGGTTCCTTCGCCCGTTGGTCCAAGATCGTTTTGTCGGTGGTTGTTCTAGTCGGTTTCGTTGCCTATGCCATCCTGACCGTGCCTGGAATTGATTACCCGAATCTCGCTGGTCAGTTCAGCTTTGAAGGCTTCCTCAAGGTGGCACCACTGTTCGCTCTTGTTGCGAGTGTTTTTGCCTACGGGGTCGACGGCGAATCGATTGCCGCGTCAGCCTGGGGTGCCAGCCGAAAGAACCTGACCTGGCCGATTCTAATGTTCGGTTTCCTCCTGCCTCTGCTGACTTTCGGTCACATCGCGGCACTTCTCAATGGGCACTCATACGACTCTGCGCTATCGGTAATTCAGATGCTAATGACTTCGGGCAGTGCGCTATCGGCATCGATTTTCGTAGACGTTGCCTTGGTCGCCGTGGTCGGATTTATCTTCGTAGGAATCTCCAAGCTGATCGAAGCCTTGAAGACAGTTGGTACCAACCACATCGGCTATGGCCTAGCAACTTTGACCGCTGCGCTTGTTTCAGTTGGTATTGCTGCGATTGCACTTTTCACCACACAGCCGTTGCAGTACTCTCTAGACCTAACCGCGCTGCTACTGGTTCCTTCGGCCTATTGGGCTGGTGCGCTGGCAACCGAGACGGTAATGCGCCGTGGCAAGTACCACGATGCTTCGCTAACTCGCAGTTACGGCTTTTACGGATCGTTCAACTGGCTCGCTCTGGTTGGTTTGGTTCTCGCGACTGCGGGAGCCTTTGCTGTTGCCAAGCCACTTCCTTACCTGCCTTGGTTGGGTTTCCTGAGCGATTCAATCGGCTTCCGCGTTGATATCGTCCTAGCCGCATTGATGGCGCTTGGATTTGCCGTTCTGTTCACACTTGCGACCGGCTTCCCACGAATCTTCCGCCAGCAACGCGAAACCAAGGCGGTCGAAGATCGCCGGTTCGATCTCGTTGACGTAGTGGTTGACTAGTGGCAAAACTTGCAACGCTTCTCGAGAGTTTCGAGGGTTTCTGGCCAGCCGCTCACGCTGAAGATTGGGATCGGGTCGGTCTCATCGTTGGCTCTCGATCGGCTGAAGTTTCGAAGATTTTGGTATCGGTCGATCTCACCGAAGAGGTCTACGAAGAAGCAACTTTGATTGGTGCGCAACTCATTGTCACGCACCACCCATTCCTTCTCAAAGGTATCGACTCGTTGGCGGAAGAAACCCTAAAGGGTCAACTTTTGACGAAGCTGATAAGGGCTGGCGTTTCCCTGTTTTCGGCTCACACCAATGCCGATGTTCAGGCTGATGGAGCATCGAGTTTGATGGCTCAGAGTTTCGGTTTGGTTGATTTGAAGCCGATTGTGCCAGCCAATGGTGGTTTTGGCCACGGCGTTATTGGACGATTGCCAAATCCGATTGACCTTGAAAGCTTTGCGAAAAAGGTATCCCAGGCTTTGCCAGGAACTTCTCGAAATGTTGTCTTTAGTGGTGAAGCAACTCGCCTGATTACCAAAGTCGCCGTTTGCAGTGGCGCTGGCGATTCGTTCATTCCTCAGGTGTTGGCCTCAGAGGCGGACGTCTATGTAACCAGCGATCTTCGCCATCACCCGGCTCAGGATGCAATTTCTACTCCTCGAAATGGTGGGCCACTATCGCTCGTTGATGTTTCTCACTGGGCTGCGGAGTCGCTCTGGGTAACCGGTGCGCTCGAGAAACTCAATTCACTTGCCGGCATTCACGCCGTTGCTTCAACTGTAAACACCGACCCATGGACCTTAGAGGTGGAACGATTTTGATCATCGCAAACAAAGACCAGCAACAGACCCTACTTGAAGTTGGGAAGCTGGACCTGGAGCTCGCCAAGGCGGCCAGGTCGCTCGCTGAACTTGAGAAGAACTCGGAAGCCGACAATCTTCGCACTCGGCTTCTCGAAGCCTCAGATCGACTTCTACAGGCGCACGCCAAACTTGAAAATCTTCAGGGTGAAGTGAAGAAGTTGGCGATTGACCTGGAACTTGTTGAATCACGAATTGAGCATGATGAGAAGAAGGCGCTTCAAGTTACCTCGGAGCGTGAGCAAAAGGCCGTCGCGGGTGAGTTGGTGAGCCTCAAAGCGAGGAAGTCTGCACTCGAAGACGCAGAACTCGAACGAATGGACGAAATCGAGCAGGCCGAAATCGAAGTGACCGAACTCACTCAAGAGCGTGCCAATCTGAACCTTGAACTCGAAAAGGTTTTGGCAAAGCAACACGGTGAATCTCTGACCTTGAGCGCCGCACAGAATGAACTTAAGCAGAAACGTGACAAGGCATTTGAGTTATTAGGTTCGGATCTTCAGAGTTCCTACACCCGCAGGGCAAACCGAGGAATCGCAGTGGCACAAACTCTCGGTAGAGACTGCTCAGCTTGCAGACTTTCCATCAACGCAGTGGAGTTTGAATCGATTTTGGCCCAGCCTGCCGATCACCTGCCAACCTGCCCTAACTGTGACGCGATGATTATTCGATGACCTACCAGCACCTGATTATTGAAGCCGACGGCGGCTCCAGGGGAAACCCTGGACCTTCCGGCTCCGGTGCCGTAGTAATTGATGGAGCAACCGGATCGGTTGTAACCGAAATCGCAACCTTTGGGGGAGTGGCTACCAATAACGTTGCCGAATACCGCGCGGTTATTGCGGGGCTCACCGAGGCATTTCGACTAAACCCAGACGCACGGGTTGATGTTCGCATGGACAGCAAGCTGGTTGTTGAACAAATGTCGGGCAACTGGAAAATAAAGCACCAAGACATGCAGGTGCTGGCAATCGAAGTTCAAAAGTTGGTAGCCGGAAAGAAAGTTTCCTGGACTTGGATTCCGCGCGAGCAAAACTCTCGTGCAGACGCCCTTGCCAACGAGGCCATGGATTCGGAGCGCGAAGAAGTACGTCACCTTGATGCACCGGTCGTTGCGTCGAGTAGCTCGATCGAGTTCAATCCGGTGAACCCTAGTTCCATCCG
>JBDKLA010000128.1:0-2617 GCA_039795835.1 Actinomycetota bacterium
GGGATTGATGCTGCGTAATAGCCGGCGATATTGAGGCCAACTCCCCAGGTGATGGCACCCACAAGATTTGCCGAGAAGAACTTGTAGTAGTTCATGCGTGAGATTCCGGCAATCACCGGCACGAAAACGCGGGCCCACGGCATGAATCGGCTGATGACCACGGCCCACCAACCCCAGGCGTTATAGAAGCTGTCGCTTTTGGCGATGGCGCTCTTCAGCCACTTACCCTGGCGTTTGTCGAGATAGGGGCGTCCGTAGTGGCGTCCTAGTGCGTAACCGACCTGATCTCCGAGCCATGCGGAAATTCCAATGCCGATTGCCATGACCCAGATGTTGACGCCCGACGAACTGGTGGCCGCAACCAAACCGGCTGCGAACACCAGTGAGTCACCGGTGAAAAACGGGACAAATGCACCAATCAGCAGACCGGTTCCAGCGAACACCAAACCCCAGACCACGAGGTAGAAAAGCCATGGTCCGAGTTCTGGTGACCAAGCTTGAATCTGGTCGCTGATTGTTGCGTGAAAGTGCATTAGTTCAGGCCGTGAAGAACGATTTCTTCTAGCGAGAGGCGAACGCGTGGTGCGATTTCACGCTCGTGCGCTGGGCCAGGCAGGGTCGAGGCGTCGGCTTGCTTACCTAGGACGATGGCTGCAATCGAGTTGCGTCCCTCTTCAAGGGCGAGCAGCTCGGAAACCTTTTCGTGGTTGTATCCAGAGATTGGGTGACTGGCTAGACCTAGAGCCTGAGCCTGAATCATCATGTTCTGAGCAGCTAGACCGGCATCGAACTTGGCAATCTCGTAAGGGTTGCCGTCTTGGCCGGAAGTTGGAATCGAGATGAAGATGATCTTCGAAGCGTTTGGAACCCAGGCTGCGTTGAAGCCAGACATGGCTTCGGAAACGATCTTGGTGTGTAGTTCTTCACCGCGGGTTACCACCGAGAAGCGCCAAGGCTGTAGGTTGTTGGCGCTTGGTGCCCAGCGACCGGCTTCGAGCACTGCCACTAGGTCGTCGTGGGAAATTTCGTAGGTGGTGTCGTAAGCTCGTGGGCTCCAACGCTCTGCGATTTCGGTGATTACTGGAACTTGGGTTTCTGCGATTTTCTTCATAATCTCCCTAACAATCGGATCAACCTTTCTATTCTACTTTTTAGAAAATGTAGGCTGTAGGGATGTCCCGTAAAGGTCTTCTTCTTTTCCTCGCGTGCGGTGTTGCCTGGGGTTTGCCATACTTCTTCATTCGTATTGCGGCCGCCGAGTTTTCGGCTCCGATGATTGTGTTCACGCGCACACTGATTGGCGGGCTCGTCCTAGTGCCTTTGGCGATGAGGAGTGGTGCGTTCAAGGCAACCCTCAAGGCGTGGCCTTATGTGCTGACCTTCGCGGCTCTGGAAATGATGGGCCCGTGGTGGCTGCTCAGCACTGCCGAGGGCGGAACCCCGTCGCACATCAACAGCGGCCTGGCCGGTTTGCTCATCGCAACAGTTCCGTTTTTCGGTGTGTTCATCAGCTATTTCTACATTGGCGACAAGAGCGTGGTTCACCCTAAGACCCTGTTGGGATTGGCGGTTGGTTTCGTTGGTTTGATTCTTTTGGTCGGCATCGACTCAATCACCGGCGCGGTTGAACCGCTCTGGGTTGGTGCTGTGATTCTGGCCGCGATCGGCTACGCAATCGCTCCGGCAATTGTGTCCAAGAAAATTCCTCACGTTCCTAGCGAAGGTGTGATCTCAATGTCCATGGCGTTGGTTGCGCTGGTTTACGCGGTGCCTGCTCTGCTTCACCCGCTGGCGAAGCCGGGCATTACTCCATCGATCAACGGTTGGGTTTCACTCGGGGTGCTCGGAGTGATTTGCTCGGCTCTCGCGTTTGCCCTGTTTTTCCGACTCATTCGCGAGATTGGCTCGATGCGCGCGAGCACCATCACCTACATGAACACCGTGATCGCGATTGTGCTGGGAGTTACTTTCCTAGCTGAGCCGCTGACCATCGGAATGATTATCGGTATTCCGCTGGTAATCGTTGGGTCGTTCTACGCAACCCGCAAGCACGTCTAACCGACGATTGCTTCGGCGAGCTCGAGCACGCTAACCGCATCGGCGAGAGTGGCCGATTTGCGCGCGTGCAAAGTTCCTTCGACTAAGGCCTTTAGCTCACGAGCCTGCGACAGGAATCCCGGCTTGAAGTCGATGTCGTCTTTGGAAAGCTCAAACGCCTCACCCTTGGTTGGGGTGTAGTGGCGCAACGGAATGTCTTTGGTTGGCTCGACCACATTCACACCAACGAACTCTTGGAAGAATTCGATAGGACGCATGCTGGCCGACTTGCCTGGCGTGTGGATATCGATGAAGAAGTTAGATGGCGAGCCGATGGTGATCATCACCTGACCCACCCGAGAGTCGTTTCCGAGAGCAACGGTGCGCGAGACGATTCCGGTTTCGTCGTTGAGCGCGGCGATTCCGCGAACCTCGAGTTTTCCGAACAGGTACTGCAAAAGGTCGAGCACGTGAACCGAATTTCCTAGGACGGTCGCGACCTTGGCTTCACGAGACATCGCGGTGGTCCAGGAGCTTTCCGGCACGGCGGCGTTAAAGGTTGCGTTCGGTGACGAAGCAA
>JBDKLA010000129.1:0-8783 GCA_039795835.1 Actinomycetota bacterium
AGGAGTCGAAGATAATCGTGAATTTCAGTGATAGTTCCAACAGTCGAACGAGGGTTTCGATTGGTTGACTTCTGGTCAATCGAGACTGCTGGCGATAAACCTTCAATGAAGTCAACATCAGGGCGGTCCACCTGGCCGAGGAACTGGCGGGCATAAGCCGACAAGGATTCAACGTAACGTCGTTGACCCTCGGCGAAGATGGTGTCGAAGGCAAGAGAAGACTTGCCAGAGCCGCTCAAACCGGTAAAAACAACGAGCGAGTCGCGAGGGATTTCTAAGTCAATGTTCTTGAGGTTATGGACACGAGCACCTTTTACGTGCAGGGTATTTTCAAGGTTTGTTCGACTCACATAATTAGTCTAATTCTCAACCGTGCGTGTCGAAGTCTCGCAAGACTCGTTTCAAATCGGAAACTTCATCACGTAGACGCGCGGCAAGCTCAAACTGAAGTTCTGCAGCCGCTTGTCGCATCTCTGCCTCCAGCTCGAGAACTGTATTTACTAGCTCATCGATGTCCTTGGCAGCCTTGTTACGCGCCTTGCCCTTGCTCTTTCCGGCCTTGAGTGCCTCAACTAGGCCAGCGGTGTCAACCTCTTCACGGTGAATCTGATCGGTTAGATCGGCAATCTTCTTGCGAAGCGGCTGCGGATCGACGCCGTTTGCAGTGTTGTACGCAACCTGCTTAGCGCGACGTCGATCGGTCTCCTCAATCGCCTGTTCCATCGCCGGAGTGAGCTTGTCTGCATACATGTGTACTTCGCCATTCACGTTACGCGCAGCGCGACCGATGGTCTGAATCAGTGAGGTTGCCGATCTTAGGAAGCCCTGCTTATCGGCGTCCAGGATAGCCACCAGTGAAACTTCAGGAAGGTCTAGACCTTCGCGGAGAAGATTAATACCAACCAGGACATCGTAGACGCCGGCGCGAAGCTCAGTTAGAAGTTCAACACGTCTAAGCGTGTCAACGTCACTGTGTAGGTAGCGCACTCGCACGCCGGCCTCTGTGAAGAACTCCGTTAGGTCCTCTGCCATCTTTTTCGTGAGCGTAGTGACTAAAACGCGTTCATCGCGCTCTGCACGAATTCGGATTTCTTCCAATAGGTCATCAACCTGCCCCTTGATTGGCTTCACTACGATTTTTGGATCAACTAAACCTGTGGGACGAATGATCTGTTCGACGTAACCGTCAGACCTGGCAAGTTCGTATTTGCCCGGAGTTGCCGATAGGTAGACAGTCTGACCTACTCGTTCCTCAAACTCGGAAAATTTCAACGGCCGGTTATCCAAAGCCGATGGGAGTCTGAATCCGTGTTCAACCAGCGTTCGCTTGCGGCTCGAATCCCCTTCGTACATGGCGCCGATTTGAGGAACTGTTACGTGCGATTCATCGATTACAGTCAGGAAGTCTTCCGGAAAGAAATCGAGTAGACAGCTGGGAGCGCTGCCTTGTTCTCGCCCGTCGATATGTCTTGAGTAATTCTCAATTCCGGAGCAAAACCCGAGCTCTCGAATCATCTCTAGGTCGAAAGTGGTTCTCATCTTCAGGCGCTGAGCTTCGAGCAACTTCCCTTGGTTCTCCAACTCCCGAAGGCGGGCGGCAAGTTCGTCCTCGATAGCCTCGATGGCACGGCCCATCTGCTCTGGAGGAGCGACGTAGTAGCTTGCTGGGAAAATCGCCACCTGTGGGATTGTTGAAACGATTTCACCGGTAAGAGCCGACAGAGAGTAAATCGCTTCGACCTCATCACCAAAGAATTCGATTCTGGTGGCAAGTTCGTCGTAAACCGGAATGATCTCGACGGTATCTCCCTTTACTCGAAAGTTGCCACGCGAGAAATCGATGTCGTTTCTTTTGTACTGAAGATCAACAAACTTTCGAATCAAATCGTCGCGGTCGATTCGATCGCCAACTTGAAGCTCAATTGATTGGCTGAGGTAATCAGCCGGTGCACCGAGTCCGTAGATACAGGAAACCGTAGACACAACAACAACATCGCGACGTGACAGCAGGCTCATGGTCGCCTTGTAACGAAGGCGCTCTACCTCTTCATTGATCGATGAGTCTTTCTCAATGAAGGTGTCGGTTTGTGGAACGTAAGCTTCCGGCTGATAGTAGTCGTAATAGCTAACGAAGTATTCAACCGCGTTATTCGGCAGTAACTCTCTGAACTCGTTCACCAACTGTGCTGCAAGAGTCTTGTTGTGAGCTAAAACCAAGGTGGGGCGCTGGACCTGTTCAATCAGCCAGGCGGTTGTTGCCGACTTACCAGTTCCAGTTGCGCCAAGAAGCACGATGTCCTTCTCCCCTGCCTTCAACCGCGCAGTCAGTTCGGAAATGGCGGTTGGCTGGTCTCCGGACGGCTTGTATTCGCTAATAACTTGGAAAGGAAAAACTTGGCGCTTGGCCTCAATCTTGCTCATGATTTACCTTCGACTCGGCCAGTGAAACAATTTCCGACCAAAGTGACTTTGCGTCTTTGAGCAGCAAAACCAGTGACTGGTTTGAATTGAGAATTCGATCGGCCGTATTGGCTCTCTGGGCGGGCGTAGCCTGGGATTTAATACGTTCCAAAGCCGCCTCTTCGCTCATACCCCGGGTAAGAACCATCCGTTCCACTTGATCTTTTTCGGGTGCCTCAACCGTAACCACGAAGTCGAATGGAAGTTGGGATCCTGATTCAACAAGGAGCGGAATTACGTAGACAACGATCGGAGACTGCGAAGATGCGATCAGAAACTCTGCCAGTTCCTTGATACGAGGGTGAGTGAACGACTCGAGTACTAAACGCTCGTCAGGGTTTTTGAAAACAAGCTCTGCCAGCTTCGTGCGGTCCAATTCACCGGATGGCAGAAGAACCTGAGGACCAAAATGCTGGACGATGTCCTTTAAGGCATCACTGCCGGGTGCAACAATTTTGCGTGCCAAGAAGTCGGCGTCGATTACTTCAGCTCCCAGAGAGGACCACAGTTCGGCAACTGCGCTCTTGCCAGCTGCAATACCACCGGTTAGTCCAACGAGAAACATAAGTACAGCCTAGTTAAGGACTTTGGGCCGACCCAAAAGGATCGGCCCAAAGCGTAATGTTTGATTACTCAGCGCTCTTAAGTTTGTCGCGTAGAGCAGCTAGGGACTCATCGGCAGCAAGAGTTCCTGCGTCGGCGCTTCCTTCGCTTGAGTAGCTGTTACCGCTGTCGGTAGCAGGTGCAACGTCTGGAAGGGTTGCGGCTAGCTCGTTAGCGGCCTTGACCTGACGCTTGTGCTCTTCCCAACGGGCGTGAGCCTCTGCGTATTCCTTCTCCCACTTAGCACGAGCTTCCTCGTAACCTGGCTTCCACTCGTTGGTGGTTGCATCGAAGCCCTCTGGGTACTTGTACTGACCAGCATCGTCGTAGTCTGCAGCCATACCGTAAAGTGCTGGGTTGAACTCGGTACCCTCTGGGTCGACTTCTTCGTTAGCCTGCTTTAGCGACAGCGAAATGCGGCGACGCTCTAGGTCGATGTCGATAACCTTCACGAATACGTCCTGGTTTACTGAAACAACCTGCTCTGCAAGCTCAATGTGCTTAGCGGATAGCTCGCTGATGTGTACGAGGCCTTCGATACCGTCTGCAACGCGGACGAATGCACCAAAAGGAACCAACTTGGTGACCTTACCTGGCGCGTACTGACCGATTGCGTGGGTGCGGGCGAATACCTGCCATGGGTCTTCCTGAGTTGCCTTTAGCGAAAGCGATACACGCTCGCGGTCCTGGTCAACTTCTAGAACCTCAACGGTTACTTCCTGGCCGATTTCTACAACCTCAGAAGCGTGCTCGATGTGCTTCCACGAAAGTTCGGAAACGTGTACTAGACCGTCCACGCCACCAAGGTCGATGAAGGCACCAAAGTTGACGATCGACGAAACAACACCGGTACGAATCTGACCCTTGGCAAGATCTGCAAGGAAAGTGGTTCGACCAGCAGCCTGGCTCTCTTCAAGAAGCGCACGACGAGAAAGCACAACGTTGTTGCGGTTCTTGTCTAGCTCAAGAATCTTGGCCTCGACCTTCTGGCCAAGGTATGGGCCTAGGTCGCGAACGCGACGAAGCTCGATTAGCGAGGCAGGAAGGAATCCGCGAAGACCGATGTCTACGATTAGACCACCCTTAACAACTTCGATAACGGTACCTTCGACGGTTCCGTCTTCGTTCTTAACCTTCTCAACGTCGCCCCAAGCACGCTCGTACTGTGCGCGCTTCTTGGAAAGGATTAGGCGGCCTTCTTTGTCTTCCTTCTGGAGAACGAGGGCTTCGATTGAGTCACCTACTGCAACGATGTCGCTTGGGTCTGCGTCGTGGCGAATAGAAAGTTCACGGGAAGGGATTACACCTTCGGTCTTGTAACCAACATCGAGAAGAACCTCGTCGCGGTCGATCTTTACAACGGTTCCAGCGATTAGGTCGCCGTCGTTAAAGAACTTAAGGGTTTTTTCGACAGCTGCTAGGAAATCTTCAGCAGAACCAATGTCGTTTACGGCTACCTGCTTGACAGCCTTTGGGGTGTTAGTCATATTTTGTTTTACTCGCACGGACATGCTCGGGCTTGACGAATCAAGCGGTGGATAATGGATGATGCCCAAAAAGGCACTCCTCCTAGCCTACCCCCTAAACCAAGGCGAAGCAATCGCTAGTGACCGGCGGTTTCCCAGGTTTTTCCAACACCAACATGAACATCAAGCGGAACGCTCAATTTGACCACGTTCTGCATTTCGGCGACCACCAACGAACGAAGTGACTCTAGCTCTCCTGAAGAGACTTCGAAAACCAATTCATCGTGCACCTGAAGGAGCATTCGGCTCTTCATGGAGGCTTCTTTCATTTTGCGGTCGATGTTTATCATCGCCAGTTTCATGATGTCGGCTGCTGTTCCCTGAATTGGCGCATTTAGTGCCGCTCTACGCGCATTCTCTCGAATTTGGAAAATTGGCGACTTCAGGTCATCGAATGGACGGCGACGTCCGAAGGTGGTGACCGTGTAGCCGTTCAACTTGGCGCCATCGACTACCGAGGCTAGATAGGTTCGCACTCCGCCGAACCGATCGAAATAGTCAGCCATGAGTTGCTTTGCTTCACCGTTGGACATCTTTAGCTGCTTAGCGAGCCCGTATTCGCTTAGACCGTAAACCAGCCCGTAACTCATGGCTTTAACCTTCGATCTCATTGCCGGGGTTACGTCCTCGGGGGCAACTCCGAATACTCGAGCACCAACGAAACGGTGCAAGTCTTCTCCAGCGTTGAAGGCTTCGATCAGGCCTTCGTCTCCAGAAAGGTGAGCCATGATGCGCATCTCAATCTGCGAGTAGTCGGCAGTGAGTAGAGTCTCGAAACCTTCGCCAACCATGAAGCAGTCGCGAATGGTCTTTCCGATGTCGCTCTTTATGGGAATGTTCTGAAGATTCGGGTTTTCTGAGGAGAGACGCCCAGTTGAGGTTCCAGTTTGAACATAACTGGTGTGAACTCGTCCGTCCTTAGCTACTCCCCTAGAAATGATTTCAACCATTTGGCGCATCTTGGTGAGTTCACGGTGTTCCAAGAGTTTTTCGAGGAAGGGGTGGCCGGTTTGTTCGAACAGGGTGGTGAGGGATTCGGCGTTGGTTGAGAATCCGGTCTTGACGGTTTTGGTGCCGGTCATTCCCAAGTCTTCAAACAGAACGGTTTGGAGTTGTTTTGGAGAGCTGAGATTTATCTCCTTGCCGATAATTGCAAAGGCCTCAGATTGAACCTGGTCGATTCGAAGAGAGAGTTCCGTAGAGAGAGTTTCAAGTCGTGAAGAATCCACCTGGATTCCGAAACTTTCCATTTCGGCAAGCACCGGTGAAACTGGTAACTCGATCTGCGCCAGGACCGCAGACTGTTCGGTTTCTACGATTCGTGGGCTCAGCTTCTCGTGTAGTTGGAAGACCAGCCAAGCTAGTTTTGCCTTGTCGAAAGCATCCTCTGCCACAAACCCAAGGACATCTTCAGCGATCTTTAGCAACGAGTAATCACGTCGCAGCGGATCGATTAGGTAGGTTTCGAGCAACGGATCGGCGACAACGCCGGCAAGGTCTTGGCCTTGTTCGAGCAACGTGCGTCTCGCATTTTTCGAGTCGAAAACAACTTTCGGTGAGCTTGCGGCTAGCCACTCGAATGGGAATTCGGCAGATTCAACAAGTTCACCGCTTCTAAAAGCCGCGAAGGATTCACTAAGTGAAATAAAAACCGGTTCGCCGTTTGTGGCTAACCAAGTATCGAGTTCAGAGCCCTTTAGAGTTTTGCTTTCTGGCACGCTCAGTTGCTCGAAAACAGAAACAGCCTGCTCTTCCGTTACATCCGAGGTGGAGGACTGGGCGCCTTTGAGCTTCAGGACACGTTCCGTAAGCGATCGGAAACCTAGTTTGGTGAATACTTCACGGACCTTGGCCTCATTGACCCCAACTAGGCGCAATTCGTCAAACTCGACGCCGAGATCTAGGTCGCGAACCAGATGATTCAGTCGTCGGTTTCGAACCGCGTTCTCCTGGTGCTCCCGCAGTTGCTCTCCAACCTTTCCACCGATCAGATGAGCGTTGGCTAAAATCCCGTCCAGGCTGCCGTATTCAGTAATCCACTTGGCAGCCGTCTTCGGGCCAACCGATGGCACACCAATCAGGTTGTCGCTGGACTCACCGACCAGCGCTGCGAGGTCTGGATACTGCTTCGCGTGAACACCGTATTTATCAAAGACTGCTGCATCATCCATGCGAGCCAAATTCAGAACACCCTTGACCGGATAGAGAATCGTGGTCTCCGGGCGAATTAGCTGGAAGGTGTCTCGATCTCCGGAAACAAGAAGCACTCTATATCCGCCATCGGCAGCCTGATCAGCGAAGGAGGCAAGGATGTCGTCGGCTTCATAGTTCTCACGCGTGAAGGTTCGAATGTTCATCGCCTCGAGAGTCTCGTGGAGCAATTCGGTCTGTCCGTTGAACTCCGGTGGAGTCTCTCCTCGGGTGCCCTTGTAAGCGGGGTACTCGGCGGTTCTGAAAGACTCTCGCGAGAGATCGAAGGCGACAGCGAGGTGAGTCGGCTTCTCAGCGTTGAGAATGTTCAAGAGCATCGAAATAAAGCCGTGAACCGCATTGGTGTGTTGACCTGAAGGAGCTCTGAAGCTATCTGGACTAAGAGCATAGAAGGCACGGAAGGCCAAAGAATGACCATCAATCAGGAGCAGGGTAGGCTTTGGACTAGCGGTCATGAAGTAAGCCTACTTCCCCACCCCGAAAGGACTTTGGATTGACTGAAATCAAGCTCTCTGAAGCGGCCGAAGAACTGATGAAAACCCGAGGCTTAGGCGAACTCGCCGAGCGCATGGGAATAATGCTTACCGAGCTCAGTGCCGAGCATTCCGAAGCAACAATGCCGGTTGAAGGTAATCGCCAGCCTCTTGGTCTAGTCAACGGCGGCGCCTATTTGGTACTTGGTGAAACCCTGGGAAGTATTTCGTCCAATGTCTGGGCGAATAGCATGGGCAAGGTTGCGGTTGGCATCGAGATCAACGCTTCACACAGCCGTTCGGCTACCGAAGGATCTGTTCGAGCGGTTTGTAAGGCGATTTCCCTGGGAAAGACCCTGGCGGTTCACGAGATTGTCTGCTACGACGACGCTGGAAATCGACTCAGCACCGTGCGAATTACGAACCTAATCCGCGAACGTAAAAACTAGGACTTCTCGGCTAGCTGCTCGATGATTGTCTTGGCGACATCACGCATTGTTAGTCGACGATCCATCGAAGCCTTCTGAATCCAGCGGAATGCCTCCGGTTCGTCTGGCACCAATTTCTTGGCTAGTAGTAGACCCTTTGCACGCTCAACCAACTTGCGAGTCTCAAGGCGCTCGTTTAGGTCTGAGATCTCATTTTCCAACGCTCGCAACTCTGCATGGCGGTGAAGCGCAATTTCGATGGCTGGAAGAAGATCATTCGGGTTGAACGGCTTTACAACGTAGGCCATAGCACCTGCTTGGGCAGCCTGCTCGAAAAGCTCTTTCTGCGAAAAAGCAGTCAAAAGCACGACTGGGATGTGGCTCTCCGCAAGCTGCTTAGCAGCCGTGATTCCATCCATTCGAGGCATCTTGATGTCCATAACGACCAAGTCGGGACTTAACTCGGCTGCCTTATCGAGAGCCTCTTGGCCGTCTGCCGCCTCACCGACAACTTCATAACCGCTGTCACGAAGGGTCTCAACGATGTCCATTCGAATGAGTGCCTCGTCCTCGGCGACGAGAACTCGTTTTGCAGCAGTTTCAGTCATGGGTATAAGACTAGCCGAATGCCTTGAGGTATCATGGAAAAGTTGTGTTGGCCGGGATGGCGAAATGGCAGACGCGGAGCACTCAAAATGCTTTGTCGAAAGACGTGTGGGTTCAAGTCCCACTCTCGGCACAAAAAATGGACTGAAAGATTTCTCTTTCAGTCCATTTCCACTTTTGTACTAGTTGTGGGTTGGCTCTCCAACACGGTGAACACGCAACGAGTTGGTCGAACCAGATACACCTGGAGGGGTACCAGCAACAACCACTAGCTCATCGCCATTCTTGAGCTTTCCTTCACCAACGACAACATCTTCGACCTGCTTGATCATCTGATCGGTGTGCTTGACTGGCTCAACCAGGAAGGTCTCAGCACCCCAAACCAATGCAAGACGGTTACGAATCTTCTCGTTAGGTGTGAACGCCAGGATTGGAACGCTCGAACGCAGGCGTGAAACGCGGCGAACTGAGTCACC